>CAYSGT010000032.1:3165-10181 GCA_964430805.1 Candidatus Woesearchaeota archaeon | reverse complement strand
TGAGTGGACGAAATTATAGGATAAGTACCCCATGCAAGAATATTAGGATACTACACCTGTATTTCAAGACAAGAAAGCTTATAAACGAGTTTTTCTACCGCACAACCATGGATAAAATGGATAAACAAAGGCTAATTGATTATGAAGATAGTATTGTTGCAGCATTTAATCGAAGAGAAATAGCCTCCCCTATACACTTTTCTGGCGGAAATGAAGAGCAGCTCATTGGCATTTTCAGGCAGATAAGGCCGCAGGATTGGGTTTTTGCAACTTATCGGAGTCATTATCACGCTTTATTAAAAGGAGTTCCAGAAGAATGGTTGACTGAGTGGATAAGAGATAATAAAAGTATTCATTTGATGAGTAAAGAGTACAGGATAGTTACTTCCGCAATTGTAGGAGGCCATCTACCACAGGCAGTTGGCATGGCAATGGCAATAAAATTAAAGGGGCTGGACGAAAGAGTGTGGGCATTTTGCGGAGACATGGCCGCTGAAACCGGAACCTTTCACGAATGTCATAAGTATGCCACAAGACAAGGCTTGCCTGTAACTTTTGTTGTGGAAGATAATGGAGTAAGCACTAACACCCCGACTCAAGATACATGGGGGAGACAATGTGCAGGAAGTGACAATGTAGTTCGATATTCATATCAAAGAGTTCATCCTCATTATGGTACTAAAGAAAATCCTTGGAACAGGGGCGAAGAGAGAAAGGCAGGTGCTTTCTGATGACCTATAGGGAGGAGCTTTTTAGAGCAATGGACGTGCTCGCGCAGGACGACAGAACTTTATTTTTAGGGCAATGCGTTGTTAATTCAGGAACATTCATGTATCACACTCTTAAAAATATTCCTTTAACCAAAAGAATTGAAATGCCTGTTATTGAAGATACTCAAATGGGAATTTCGATAGGTCTTGCACTTGCGGGGTATGTTCCTGTTTCAGTATACCCAAGAATGGACTTTTTAATCTGCGCAACTAATCAGCTTGCAAACCATCTAGATAAAATAGCCGAGATGAGTTCAGGGCAGTTTAATCCAAAGGTTATTGTAAGAAGCGCAGTAGGAAGTACCAACCCTCTTTTTCCAGGACCTCAGCACTGCAACGATTATTGTGATTCCTTAAGGAGTAGCCTTCGTAATGTGGATGTTGTTCAGCTTAGGGAAGCGGCACAAATAGTTCCTGCATATAGGCAGGCGCTTGATTCGCCAAGAAGCACAGTAGTCATAGAATACCCTGATCTGTACGACTCTTCATAAAGAACCTAATCAGTTTCAAAGTGTGGGGCAGCATAACTACCTTACTTAAATTAATTAAAGGAAAACTGTTCATCAAATAAAAATAAGAGTAGCAAACTTATTTAAACTCCTCTTCGAAAATCCAAACATGAGCAAAGATAATTTAAGAGCCGAAAAAATCCTCTTTACGTTATTTACAATAATCTTTATCCTTATAGGGCTTGTTTCTTCTATTGCTTCTTTTGTATTAAACAAAAACTTTTTCTTAAAATATAGCCCGGATGAAGTTCTAAAAGAAGAAACTCTCCAGAAAATTCAGATATTAAGGATTTCAATAGCAATTATCGGTTTTATTTCTTTTTTAGTAGTCCTATTTGTTTTAAATAAGAAAGCTGGGACAATTAGGCTATTAGAAAATCATAAATCTATTATAATTAACTTATTGCTTTTTTTTGCGGTAATCTTTATTGTTCTAATTATCGGAGAGCTGACTTTAAGGATAATTATTTATGACGAAACTTCAGGCCATGGAGCGTCACCGGGCTCTCTGAAATTTAATGAAAAGCATGTAACTTTAAATAAAGATGGTTTTAGGGACTTTGAGTATTCGCTGGATAAAACAAAAGATACGATGAGAATTGCAGTAATAGGCGACTCTTTTACGTTTGGCATGGGCGTGAAAAACGTTAATGATACTTACCCCAAGGTTTTAGAAAAAGAGCTTAACTCATTAAATCTCTCAAAGAGGTTTGAAGTATTAAACTTTGGAATACCTGGCTATGATAGCCCACAGCATCTACAAACAATTAAAGATTATGCGCTAAAGTATAAACCAGATATAATTATTATAGGCTACGTTCTTAACGATCTTCCCAATGTAGAAGGATTAGATGTAAAATATCAAAAAATAGAGCTGCCTTTCATAGGTTTCTGGCTTAGAAGCAGTTCTTATCTATATTATTTTTTAGAATCGCGGCTTAATGAAATATTAAGGTCAAATAGCCAGGATTATAATTACGAATCAATTTTAGGCAGGCTGTACAACTCATCAGCAAATAAGAATGCCAGCAAAGAGATATACAAAGAAATCGGGCAGGCAGCAGAAGATAATAATATATCCGTTATGATTGTAACTTTCCCAATAATCTACAAGTTGGACAATTATTCATTCCTGTCTGCGCATAATCATGTTAAGGAATTTTCTAACGAAAATAACTTTTTGTATAAGGATTTGCTTGGAGACTATCAAAAGTACTCGGAGCAGGATTTAGTGGTGAATAAGTATGACGCGCATCCTAACGAATTAGGCCAGAAAATAGCTGCAGATGCAATATTTAACTTTTTGAAAAAAAGAATTTCATTTTAGGCCATATAAGACTACATATTCATCTTGATAGACAATTTTAATGTTAAGCGATTTTGGCTTATTAAATAAAGCATAAGAAGCATCATATTTGTCTCTTAAGTCAACTACTTGCTCTTTTGAGAGTTCTTCATACCCAGCAATTATCTGTTTTTCAGGAGCAGGAGTTTCGCTAAAATTAGATTTTCCGGAAATATCTAGCATTCTCTCTTTCCATTCCAGCATTTCCTTCTCCCCGAATGGGAAAGACTTAAAATCAGCTACTATTGCCCGTTGTGCTCCCAGTCTAAATGAGTTTAGCCCAGGAGGAGTTAGGAATATAGCCTCTTTCGGAGTATTTTCTTTTATGAAATTGTAAACCTGCTGGTAATTTCCGGCAGGTTCGTATAGGATCGGGTAATTAAATAGCCCAAATGCAATTATTGAGAATATAATTGAAGCAAAGGCTAAATTTTTTATTATCCTTTGCCGAAATAATGAATGTGCTGTGAGCGGCAGTAAAACAATAATACTAAATATTAAATAAATTATAGTATTTGCCTTTGTCTTAAGAAAAAGCGTAACTGCATCAATAGATAATATAACTGCAAAAAATGCAATTCCCGAAGCTAAACAAATATAAAATATTCTGGAGTTAATCTTGATTTTATTTTCAAATTTTAGATATAATAAAAACAAAGGTACACTTGCTAATATAAGATGATTTGATAAAACCGAAAGTATTAGCAAAGGATAAATAAAGAACTTAAAATCTTTATTTTCAGTTTCTTTCTTCATTTTAGTATAAATAAAGTTTCCTACAAAAAGATACTCTATAAAAACGAAAAACGTAGTTAGCCTGAATAGATTTAATTTTATAAATAGTTTAATCGGATATATCTCTACAAAAAAGATGCTTACTGCAATTAAAGCGAGCAAGAGATAAGTAATTGTTAGCACAAACTTTCTCTTCTCTTTATCTATCCCAGATTCTTTTAATGAAACTAAAAAGAGAATTAAAAATAATCCAAACTCCAAATATCGCGTAATTGGCCACTCGAACGGAAGATAGTGGTGGGGCGCTCTAATCTCTCCGACTATTTCCCTAAGTTCAAGAGCGTTAAATCCTGCACTAGACGCTTTATCAGCAAGCAGGTTAGGAATAGTAGCAAGGGAGAAAAGAAAGAAGATCAATATGGCAATAGAATATTTCTTAATCTCTTTTTTATCTTTTTTGCTGGAGATAAAGCTCGCTGCAAAAAGTAAGCCAAATATAATATTTCCTGAAACAAAATGGATAAGGGTGGCTAAGCCAAGGAAAATAGAAAAATAATTCAGCCTTTTATTTATCAAAAAATAAAAACCAAGCATAGACAGAGAGATAGAAACCAAAAACGAACTTAAGTTGCTTGTAAAGATTAAAATGCCCCCCAATGAAAATGTTGCGCCAAATAAGACTAAAAATACATTCAAAAAACTACTTTCTTTATTCTTAAATAGACTTTGAGAGCATAAATAAACAGATGCAGCTGCAATTATTATTGCAGCAGAATAGAGTAAAAAGTAAAGTAATGGGATGTTGCCCATAATCTTTGAGAAGAAAAATAGCATGTAAATAAAATACAGCCTTACATTGAAGTTATTTGAAGAGATATTAATAAACCAGTCATTTTTCAAGTAATTGGAGTCTAGCAACCTATAAAATAATGGGCCAAATTCGTTTGTATCGGAATGCCCCAGACCCCTATAATCCATTATGATAAATGCAAACGAAACAAGAAAAACAAATAAGAAGAACTGCGAAAATAAGCGATTCATTTACTTTCCTCTGAATTTCTTTCGGAATCTATGAATCTCTTTTATGAAATAGCTAATTGTTTTGTAATAATTAGAAACCTTTGATTCTCCGCCGGTTCTGGGTCTAAACGGGACGTGAATCTCTTTTATTTTTAGCCCGCCGTGATGAGCCTTTAAGATGATCTCTGGAGATATAAACCACCCGTCGCTTTCTAAATCGAGCCTTTTTATGGCAGGCCTTTTTATTATTTTATAAGAATAGTTGAAGTCTTTATAATTTACATTAAAAGCCAGCTTCATACTAAGATTGTAAAAGAAGGACATCAGCCATCTCAATATGTTCTCTCTTTTTCCGCTTTTATATCCTAATATTAAGTCATACTCCCCAAGATAAGGATATGCTTTTTTTATGTTCTTTAAGTCATATGGCAAATCTGCATCAACAAATATGATATAATCGAGCTTAGCGTTATCGTATCCTTCTTTTAAGCCATTTCCAAAACCCTTTCTGACTTTTTGCCGGATATATTTTACTTTCTTGAATTTATTTACCAGCAGTCTAGAAACTTTTTCAGTTTTGTCTGTACTTGCGCTGTCAACAATTATTATCTCATAATCTAACTTTTCATCCTTAGCAAAAGAAGTTATCTCTCTGATAGCACTGCCTATAGTTTTTTCCTCATTGTAAACTGGAACTATGATCGAAAGACTTTTTTTCATTGAAATTTGGTAAGGAATTCTTTAAAACAGTCTAAAACGTACTGCCTTTCTGGCTCTCCTATTCCAGGATGATTTCCAAAAAAGAACGCATTTTTGTGGATTAGTTTAGTATTTTTTAAGTCTCCAACGGTTCTGCTTTCAAATATTTCAACAGCAGGCTGGCTTGTAACATCACCCGTCATTATTTGTCTGGTTTCTATTCCTTTCTTGTTTAGGAATTCTTCTAGTTCTGCTCTTGTGAACGGAGCATTTTCAGTTATATAAATAGGTAAACTAAACCATGCGTGTTTCACATTATGCGGCACATTGGGTAATCTTATCCAATCGGAATATGAAGAGAGCTCGCGAATGAAGAATTCAGCATTATGTTTTCTTGCTGCAAGTATAGTAGGGAACTTTTTGAACTGCTCTATCCCAAAACCCCCGTTTAATTCGGTAGGTCTTAAGTTAAAGCCAATATTCGAGAACAAATAAGCTTTTTGAATATGTTTGTATTTAGGGTTGTTAAAGTAGCTATTTTTATACTCTTCATTTCTGCAATTTCTAATCACTCCTTGAGATCGCATCGTTCTGATAAGTTCTGCATGGTTAGCGTCGTCTGTTAAGACCATCCCCCCTTCAATCGTTGTTAAGTGATGGCTGAAAAAGAAACTAAATGTGGCCAAATCTCCAAAAGAACCCACTTTTTTACCATTAAATTCAGCTCCATGCGCCTCGCAGCAATCTTCTATCACAAAAAGATTGTGTTTTTTTGCGAGAGCCATAATCTTTTCCATGTCACTTGGATACCCTAGCAAATGAACAAGCAAAATTGCGCGGGTTTTTGGAGTTATTGCTTTTTCAATCTCGATAGGGTCTATTGCATAGCTATTCAAATCCACGTCTACAAAAACAGGTTTGCACCCAACAGCCCAGATAGGTGAAACCGTTGTAGTCCAAGTTAATGCAGGAGTAATGATTTCGCTTCCAATTTGAATACAATTAGGAACTAGCGGATTTCTTAACAGTTGCAATGCCAGAAGGTTTGCACTCGACCCAGAATTGACTAAAATGCCTTCTTTTTTGCCTATGTAACCCTTCCATAAATCTTCAAAAACAGCAACCTTGTTTCCATTACTTTGATTTAAAGTTAAGTTCTTTTTTAATAAAGAGTCAACAACTTGCATTATCTCCAAGTGATCATAATATGGTTTCATTAGAGGAATTTTACTGGCTGTCGGCTTGTTTTCAGTTAGCTTAAGATAGTTTATTACTTCTTTCTCGATATTTTCAAGAATTGTTTGTTCATCCATTTTTGTAAGAATCCAGAGTCATTTTTAAACCTTCTTGCAAATTAATGCTATATTTCCACCCGATCTCTCTTACCATCTTTGTAGGATCAGATCTGCTTCTAGACACTCCAAGTTTTTTTTCTCCAGAGGTTTTTACCGCCAATTTTTTGTTTAATATCTTTTCCACATTTGAAATGACTTCCATGATAGAAGTCTCTATCCCTGTTCCAACATTATATATTCCATTACCCCTCACGCTTAAATTTATCAATGCATCCACTACATCTCCAATATAAATGAAATCTCGGGTAGTGTCTGTATTCTTCAAGTCCAATTCATCTTTTGCTATAGCTTGGCTAATTATTCTAGGGATTACAAATCCATTCTTCTGACCTGGCCCGTAAACACTAAAAAGTCTAGCTATGCAAAAAGGCAAATTAATCGAGTTACAATGAGTGGATGTAAAATATTCTGCTGCAACTTTAGTTGCGGCGTAAGTTTCAATTGGTGTAGGCGAATCATCTTCGCCGGATGGCAATTTAAGAGAATTTCCATAAACCGCTAATGAACTAACATAAACAAATTTTTCAACATCTTTACCTTTGAAAATTTCTTTTCAAGTTTTTTCGCGATGATTAAAGTATCG
>CAYSGT010000032.1:0-3155 GCA_964430805.1 Candidatus Woesearchaeota archaeon | reverse complement strand
AACAAATTTTTTAACATCTTTGGAATTTTCAAGAAGACTAATCGTGCCAAGAACGTTTACTTCATATGCTTTTTTTGGATTTTTCTGGCAGTCTGGTAAATCAGTTATAGCTGCTAGGTGAATTACAACATCGATTCCTTTTGTATCCTCTTTGTTTATTTCAAGCAAATCTTTCTCTAATATTGTTAAATTATTATTTGTTTTTAGAGAAGCCTTGTTTTTTCTAACAAGCGCAGTAACACGGGCTCCTAAAGAAATTAGCTTCTCAGTTAAATGTCTTCCAACAAAACCCCCAGCCCCTGTAACTAAAAATCTTTTGCCTTTAATGTCCATCTTAAACAGTGTCAAACTTATCAATCTCTTCTTTTGCCTGATTATATGTGCTAAGCTGTCCGACATCGAGCCAATAATCATTTATCTTATAACCGTTTATCTTCTCTTTTTTTAGCATGTCCTTTATTAAGTCAGTCATGTGGTAAAATCCGTCAGGTATTTCTTCTATTACCTTAGGGTCTAAAACGTAAATCCCCGCATTAATCTCAGATTTTAGCGAAGGTTTTTCTTTAACATCAAGAATATAGGACTCTTCATTAAGTTGAATAACTCCGTAATGCAAAGGTATTTCAACTTCTCGGGTACATACAGTTAGTCTAGCCCCCTTTTTAACATGGTTATCAAACAATTTTTTGAAATCTAATGTAGTTATGATATCTCCATTAATAATTATAAAAGGTTCTTTAAGATTACCTTGGATTAGCTTTAATGGTCCAGCGGTTCCTAAAGGAGTTTCTTCTCTTGAAAAACTTATTTTAATTCCCAAATCTGTTAAGTGGACGGCATATTTTTCAAATAAAGTAGATTTATAGTTTGTAGCTATGATTACCTCCTCGCATCCTGCTAATTTTAGTCTGCGTATTATGAGCTCAAGAATTGACTTTTCGCCAATTGGAAGTAGAGGTTTTGGAATCGTGTCCGTTAGAGGGGCTAGTCGTTTACCCAAACCTCCAGCCATTATCACTGCTTTCATCGTTAAATCTGATACACTCCTATTTTAAAATGATTTGGGTTTTCTTTTATCCAGTCTATTGTCTTCTTTAGTCCTGTTTCAAAATCCGTTTTAGGAGTCCACCCTGTTTTATCCCTCATTTTGGAGTTATCTGCGCAAAGCCTCATTATCTCGCTTTTTTCAGGTCTTAGTCTTAAATTTTCTGTTTCTATCGCTGCCCTTGAGCCTGTTAACTTAATTATTTTCTCAGCTAATTCTCCAATTGAAATCTCTTTTCCTGTTCCTATATTTATGACTTCTCCAATCAGTTCATCTTTTTCACAGACTTTCACTAATCCCTCAGCTATGTCCTCAACAAAGTTAAAGTCTCGAGTGGGCTTTGTGTTCCCCACAAGAATTTTGTCTTTAAAAAGGGCTTGAGTTATGAGCGTAGGAATTATTGCACGTGAAGATTGACGTGGCCCGTATGTATTGAACGGCCTAACAATTACAATAGGCAGACCGTAACTGAGGTGAAAACTCTCTGCAAGCTTCTCTGCAGCAATTTTAGTGGCAGAATATGGAGACTGCCCCTTTAATGTATGTGTCTCTTTAATTGGGACATTATCAGGAGTTCCGTACACTTCACTTGTAGACATAATAACTATCCTCTTTACTAAATGCTCTTTAGCAGCCATGAGCACATTTAATGTGCCATTTATATTCGTATTAACAAAAGTTCTTGGGTGTTTATATGAATAAGGAATAGAGATTTCAGCACCGAGGTGAAAAATGACGTCTTTGTTTTTTGTAATTTCTTTTACAGCATCATAATCATTTAAGTCCGCCATGCAGATATTTATCTTATTCTCTTCGTTCATAGGTATTGAGCTTAGAAAACCAACATCTTCTTTGAAGTTGTTCTTTACCATAGCAGTTACATTGGCGCCAAGAGATAACAACTTTTCTACTAGATGGCTTCCTATGAATCCTTCAGCACCAGTAACTAGAACAGATTTGTCTTTGAGAATCATTAAAAAACAGTTTTAACACAATTTAAATAGTTTTCCATATCCTTAGAAAATGATTCACAGCATAGTTATTTAAATGATTTTAAGCAGAAAAATATATGAGAATTTTAGAAGTCTGTCCTTTTAGCTCAGGCATATGCGGTGTTTGGTCAAGGGCTTCAGAGGAAGCCAAGCGTCTTGCCGAAGCAGGCTATGAAGTAAGAGTCTTTTCATCAAATAAAACAAAAGGCGCCCAAACTATAGCAAGAGAACGAGAGAATATTGGAAAAGTTTTAATCCAGAGATTTAAGGCAATTAAATTAGGGGGAGAAAGCTTCACGTACTTTAATTATCAAAAAGAAGCGCTGGATTACTCGCCAGATATAATAATTGTTCATAATTATCGCCATTTGCACACACTTGTTGCCTTGAATGTCGCCCGTAAACTCCGTAAACTTGGAAAACGGTGTAAGGTCGTCCTTGTCACGCATGCGCCATTTGTAGAAGGAAATATAACAAGAAGGTTTTTTGAAGCATGGATAGTGAAGTTATATGACTTAACGGTTGGCACATTAACTCTTCCATTATTTGACGAGATCTTGCCAATCGCACGTTGGGAAATCCCCTATTTATTAAGAATAGGTGCAAAAAATAGTCAGCTAAAATATATTCCCAATGGAATTCCAGAATTATTCTTCAGCCAGAAAAAGTCCTCTGAAAGAGAACATCTATTATTTTTGGGCAGAATCTCCCCAAAGAAAAAACTGGATACTCTTATTAAAGCAATAGCCATTATTAATCAGGGGAAAAAAGAAGTTTTTCTTCACATTGTTGGTCCAAAAGAAAAAGATTATTATGAAAGTCTAGCCAAACTTACTAACTCCTTGAACATGAATAAATATGTAAAGTTTATGGGCCCAATACAGGGATTAAATGAAAAAATCAAGGTCATTGACGAAGCTAAAGCCTTCGTTTTACCTTCAAGAGTAGAGGGAATGCCCCAGGCACTCATTGAGGCAATGGCTAGAGAAAAAATAGTCGTCGCAAGTAATAGCCAGGCAATTAGAGATATTATAAAAGATAATCATGATGGTTATTTGTTTGAGTTTGATAATCCAGAGGATCTTGCAATAGTAATCCAAAAAGCAACTTCAAAATTT
>CAYSGT010000031.1:0-10516 GCA_964430805.1 Candidatus Woesearchaeota archaeon | reverse complement strand
CAGCCACAATCTGCGCAGCCCCCTCGCGAGAAATCAATCCAGACAATTTAGATTTCTTAGCCTCAACCTTCCCTTCAATTTCGGAAGAAGGCAATCCAGAGTACCGAGCAATCTTTTCAAGTAACACGAAATAATTATCCATAAATACTCAACAAAACACAGGTTTAAAAGAATACCGCTAATTCACAACAGGTATCAATAAACGCTAAAACAAACCTTTAAAAAACTCCTTTCACAGAAAAAACCATGGCAGGCACAATAATAGTAATAATAAAAATAATGCCCGAATCTGTAAGCACTAATCTTAAACAAATAGAAGAGCAAGTAAAAATTAAAATGGAATCTCATGGAGGAAAAAGCATTACATTCGAAGAAAAAGACGTAGCTTTTGGGCTTAAATCAATAAGTCTGAAGATGGCTTTTCCAGAGGAAAAGGGCACAGATTTGATAGAAAAATTAATTTCAGAAGTTCCGGAAGTCTCTTCAGTTACAATAGAAGACTACCGAAGAGCCTTCGGTTAAAATGAATAAGCAAGACCTGGGCCATCTTATAGAAACCTTAAGAAATAATGTATCGGATAGAACAAAAACCGTTTTTGTGGATGAAAGGGGGATGGAATATATCCCATTTAGGATAATAGATATAGGAGGAATAGACTTTGTAGAAGGGATAAGGGTTAATTATCCAGGTTTAAAAACAGTAAAAATAAGGCTTGATGATGTGAGAAAGCACAAATCCTTAAGAAGAGAACAGCCATCTTATTAAAATGAAATTAACAAAAGATCAAATTTCAGATTTAAAAAAGCAGCTGTTTGAACAAGTGAAAAAACTTCCTGAAAATCAGCGAAAAGAAGCCGAGAACCAAATAGAAGAAATGTCAGACGAGTCAATAGAAGAAATGCTCCAGCAGCAAAAGGGCGCTCAAGCAAGTATTTTCCGTCAAATCATCTCTGGAGAGGTGCCCTCTAAAAAAGTAGATGAAAATAGTGAGGCAATAGCAGTTCTAGACATAAAACCCATCTCTAAAGGCCATACAATAATAATTCCTAAGGAAAAGATGACTAAAGTAGAAAAAATACCGGCAGAAATCTCTTTGCTGATAGATAAAGTATCGAAAAGAATTTCAGAAAAGTTAAAGTCAAAAAACATTACTGTTGCACCAGAATCAAAATTTGGTGAAGTTATAATAAACCTCATTCCAATTTACGACAAAGAAGTCTCGTTGGAGAGCGAAAGGTCAAGCCCGGCAGAAGAGCAGCTAGATAAAATAATGGAAGAGCTTAATAAAAAAGAAGAAGTTAAAGAAGAGCCAAAACAAGAAAAGCCGCAAATTAAAAAACTACCAAGAAGAATACCTTAAAATAAGAATAAAAAAGATTAATGCAATTAGAAAAGCAGGAGCAAAGGGAATTCCATTCTTTATCCATACTCTTTTTTCATGCTTGCGAAGCAGAGCTATTTCTTCTAAAGTCAAACCGGCGAAGCTCTTTTTTATAATTCTCTTTCCAATAGAAACATCTTTTTCAAGCCAATCTCCCTCAGTAATCTTATCTGTGGCTACAAATTTAATCATACAAGTCTTTTCTATTGCTTTAACATAAGCAAAAAGAAAAGGCAAAATAGCAATAAAAAATGCAAAAATAAGATAAATAACACTAACAGGCAAGGTTAAGAAAAAGTAAGCAAGGGCAACAGCAACTGAAAGGATAAAATAGAATCGAATCCTAAAAAGATGGTTAGAAAATTCTTTCTTAAAAGAGTTATAATTTTTACCAACTAAAAAGAAGCTGTAAATTAAAGTATAGATAACGCCGAATGTAAAAAGAACAAGAATAAACCCAAGCCCATAATAGATGTAATCAGTTAAACTGCTATACGGAAATACCCCTCCAATTCCAAAAAGCAGTTTAGCATCTCCCCCTGCAAAGACTCTAGAATAATAAAATAAATACCCTAGAACAACAAAAAGAAGAACTCCAATCAGGCCATATAGAAAAAACCATAAATCTGCTAAGTAAACAGAGTAAATCGCCCTGTAAGCAAGAACAAAACCAATTAAGGAGAAAGTAACCCAATTAGAGATCTCCCTAGTCCTTAAATCTTGAATAACTGCGAAAAGCACAGCGGCAAAAGCAATAAAATACATAAATAAATATTCACTCATAACAATATTAAAAAGAACATCTTTATTAATATTAGTTATCACATAATAAAATGAGAAAAGAGGAGATACACAGGTATTTACCAATAATTATCTTATTAGCATTAGTAACTATATCTCTATTTATAATAAAATCTTACATTGTAGCATTAATAGGTGCATTCATTCTCGCATACATTTTATACCCAATTCATAAAAAGCTAGAAAAAAAGATTCCAAGCTCACTTTCAGCGCTAATAACCTTAATAGGGGCCATAGCAGTAATATTTCTTCCAATAATTTTAGTAATAAAGGAGATAGTCTCTCAAATATCGCAGGCAATTCAAAGCGGAGCAATATCCGGATTAGTGACAAAAATAGAGTCTATTGAAATAATAAAAAAATATGGCTTAAACCTAACGGATTTAACAAATAAATTCGCAGAAATAGGGGTAAAAACTCTGTCAGAAGTGACAATTTCAGTAGCCGCATCAATAGTAACTCTCTTTGTAATGGGTTTCACTATATACTATTTATTATTAAGTTGGCCGACAATGAGAACCAAAATAAAAAAATACATCCCATTCAATAACAAAGACAAATTAGTATCCGACATAGCATCTACAACTAAAAAAATAGTCCACGGAACATTATTAATAGCAATTATAGAATCCGTAATTGCAGCAGTCGGTTTCAAATTAGCGGGAATAGACTTCTACTTAGTCCTGGCAACAATGGTAGGCCTATTTGCATTTATTCCAGGAGGTCCTGCAATAGTCTGGGCGCCGGCATTAATCATTAAAGCCCTTCAGGGAAACTATTTCCAAGCAGGAATCATATTGGCATTCGGCTTATTTATTTCATTATATTTAGATGTAATCTTAAGAACAAGAATCGCGGGTAAAGATTCAAGAGTCCATCCAGTAATAGTTCTCCTAGGAATCCTCGGAGGCACTCCAATAATGGGGATAGCAGGAATAGTAGTCGGCCCTCTTCTCTTAAGTTACACCTTAGAAATCCTAGAAGAAGTTCTTAGCGAGCATTAAATAAAACAACATCAACAATTAGCAACCTTTGAGTCATCCCGAGTCCTAAACTGTCCGCCTCGCTTATACTTATTATGCCCTCTCTGCTTCTTCTTATCATTCTTAGTCTTTCTCTTTCCAGCAAAGTAACCGTATCCGTCATCAGACATAAAGACATAAAACAAAATATCTATAAAAACCTAACTACAAACCACTTCAGAGCAATCTATCGAGCAATCAACACCAAGCCTTTTATCTAGACAAGATACCTGTTCGTCATTTAACCCAACATTATCACAGCAGAAAGCTATTTCATTTTCACTTCTGCAGATAAGCTCACATGCTTGTCTGGTTGCCTCAACACTTTGAGTCTTTAATAATGGTTCTGTCCCGCTTTTAAGAAATCCAAATCCATTCTTAACAAAAAATACCATTCCTATTAAAGTAGCCACGCCGATTATAATTAAAATTATGGTCGTAATTGCAATATCAAAGCCTCTGCTGTTTATCATGTAAAATGACCCCTCCCATTATTAGTAGGGCCACAATTTTGATTCTCTTCAGCCCCAAAGAAATCAAATACCCTCGAGCCTAAAAAAATCCTAAAATCAAATTTTGAATTCCAGACCATATGTCCGATAAACCTCAAGATCGTGGAGCAGGAGGACCAACGAGGTCAAAGGTATTGCAAAGAGCCCCGTTAATGCTTACCTTATCAAGTTTACCGCTAGCCAAACTATTGCAAGCAGCTAGCTTAGCAGGTGTTTTTTCGGCATCAGTACATGCTAAACTAGGCGATTGCAGATTAACATTACTTGCATTTATAGAAGCAATTACCCGATCATCGCGACAATTAACAATTTCGTTTCGACCATTAAATTCAATTAATTTGTAATTGCAAAAGTCAATGCTTAATCCGCCCTGGGCATATAATCCGCACGCTTTAGCATAAGTTTGTAGCTCGCTTGGGGCATTGCCAAGTGGACCAAAGATCACATCCCAGCCTTTAGTGAATCCAATAATCATCATAACCAAAACAGCTAAACCTAAAACAATCAATATAACCGTAGTAATCGTAACATCTCCCTTTTTCTTCAAACCAATCACCATAAATAGACTAAAGTTAAGTTATTTATAAATCTTCGGTCAAAGGACTTCTATAGAAATCACAGCCGTTTTATTAAATAAAATCTTCAAATTATAGTTATATTTCGCTTCATTCTTCTCAACAATTACCTGTTCAAAAATACCATCAACAACCAAGGCGTAATTAACTCCATCAAAGTTCAAAGAATATTGCCCAAGAGCAAGTTTAGCATACAAATTAGCATCCAGACCATTCATCCTTTCTTTTTCAGCCAAAACTTTCAAAGAATTACTAAAAGAATTTTCAAAGTCGGCAGAGTCTTTTGAAATAAAAATAGCCTCTTCTGTTAAATTCTTAACATTTTTAATGAGGTATTCATGAATGCCTTCCAGTTTATCAGCTGTTAATCTAAAATCTGCTCTAGTTTTACTGATGTCAAATTTAAAACTCTGCATTACTAATAGTGCATTTATAACTAAAATAAGCGCTCCAAATACCATCAGCATGGTGCCTATGTGCCCTCTTCGATTCATAGTTCAGCCCCCTTCTTGATAAATAAATTAAGTTCAATAGGATCGCAAAATCCGACGGCATCATAATTCTTAGTCTCTGGATTAAAAAGTTTATTAAAATCCTCTATAGAGACCTTCCCTAGCTTCTCATCAATTTCTTTCTTGAATACCCCATATCCCGCTTTTAAAATCCATCCTTCCCCAATTAAGGGAATACCGTAAGCATAAGTGGCCAAAACAAAAGAGTATTCTCCCCCATATAATTCAATAAAACGGTTAATAATAGCTTCTCTGACCGCATTATCCAAAACATAGCCCTTTCCGCTCTTGCATCCCTTCTCAATAGCCTCTTTAACTGTGATTGGAGATCCATTTAAAGCAATAGTCTTGCCCGCAAAATCAGTAGCCATATTTTCTTCATAATCTCTATTATTTGAAATAAAGGCAGCAACAGTCACAAAAAGAAACATAATTACAAAAACAAAAATAAGTGAATGAAAGCTTGTCAATGTTTGGCCTATTTGCCCGCGGCAGTTCATATAGCAATCCTCCTTGCACTCTGCGAACTTCCAGCCAGAATATAATTGTTTCCTCGTCTAAATTCCGAGCATAAAGGCAATTCTTTATTTCTTTGCCTGCCCGCCAAGTTGCATCTAACGCTAAAATCAGTAACTCCAACAAAAAACTCTTTCCCTTTGCTATTATTTACGTAAATAAAATGCTCTCCATCCTCTAAAACCTCTGAACTAAAACCACACTTATCGAAAAAAACCTCTTTGTTTAACTCAGTATCTAAATCAAAAAATCCACTATCTGCAAAACATTCTTTAGTCTTATCAAGCATCGTCTGGGATTCGGATTTTCGAGCATCATACCCTTTTCCAAAAAAAGCAATTAACCCCCCGTAAATTCCTCCTAAAATAAGTACCATCATTAGAAAGTATACAAAATAAAGTAGCCCTGTTCCAAGCACGCCTTTTCGATTCATTTTTGCTTCTCCCTTACTTTAAAGATGAATCTAGTAGATATAGGCCCCCCAGATGGGTTCTTAACCCCCCAGTCAACAATGTCTAGATCATTAAAAAATTCAAAACTAGTGCCCGTATTTATCCTAGCACTGGCAACTACCAAATTATTTACATTATCTATAAAAATAATATCTTCTACGGGTTTTCCCTCCTTAATTGCAACATTTGCTAGTTTAGTAATATCAATCTTAATCTCTTGTCCTGCCTTAGCGCTATTTATTGCTTGAACAATTTCTTTAGAGTAAAAGTCTTCCAGATATGCGGCGCCATTAAAGTAAGAGTTAACAAACCAAAACATAGCAGAAAAGAAGAGGATAAAAATCAAAATATGAATTATGCTATCGAACATTATACTGGTATCTCCTCGCCTGTCCATGTAATCAAAAAGCATTTTATAGGATATAAACCTTAACCTTTAGAAATCTTAAAGGAGTCTCTTTGAGCATTGTCTACTGCAGAAACGTAATTGCTACAAGATTCAAGTCTAGAGATTAAGATACCATATTTTTCATCTTCATCGATCAAACCATAGTTAACAGTTATCTTAATTTCTTCTTTATCTTTATTAACAGAAATAGGATCTAATGGATTAAAGCTAGAATAGCAGGAAGCTGATATATTGGCGTAATAACCAGGATTAACATCCTCAAAGATTAATTCTAAGTTTATTGCACCACTAGACATAACGCTAACATTTCTATCAACGGTCCTGCAATAACCACTATCCTGGCAGCTAGCCACATCGTTCTCGCACAAACATAAGCAAGAATTCAAAAAACATTTGTCAGGGCGGGAGGCATCAGAAAAATCGTAACCTACTAAAACCCATCCTTTAATCCCCCTCATTAGAAAAGTATTATTCCCCCCATCGTTAAGAGTCTCTATTTTAGTGCTTATGTCCTCGATAAAAGCCTTGGCATTTTTCAAATCTTGGTCAACCCAGATATTGTATAATTTAACCCCCAAAAATCCAAGTCCAACTAAAGCAATAACAGCAATAACAACTCCAAGAGTTTCAGTAGTAAAAATTCCTTTACTCATAAGTTGCCCTCAATTCCACCAGCACAAATGCTGTTAACTTGGGCTGCATTCCAAACAACAGGTTTAATCAAACTACACCCTAATTTGGAGCTATCTTTATTCTTTTCATACTCTTTGCATGCTGCAAAAGAAATTGCCTGATTATCTTCTGCAATATCCTGAGCAGCTAAATAAGCACCACCAACTCCAGCAATAGCAGCAATAGTTGAAACAATAGGAAATGTTTTAATTGTTTGTCTCCCAATCCCCGTTAGTAATCCGCCGCCGCCAATAGCAGTTCCAGCTAGAATAGCCGCCTGTGCTCCAATTTCGGTTGGATTACCCTCTGTTTTTATCTGCATAAACAATATAGCCATTTGTGGGCCTCCAAAAGAATGATTAGCATATTGGTTATCTAATCTATTAATCTGGTCAATCCCTGCATAACTTCTAACACTTTCATCGGTAAAAGATTGCAAATAAGTTAAACTAGAGCCAGGAACTTTTTCTCTTGCCATATATTCATTAACATTCACCTTATCTAAAAAGTGGAATTTAGAGTCCTTTTCCAAAAGTCCTTCAGATAAAGCAACTCTAGAGCAAACCAAACATTGAGGTTTAATTGTTTTAATTACGCTATCTAAATCGCTCCCTAAAAAATTTAGAACTTCTGAAGTTAAAGTCGCAGGCGCTCCTTCTGTGGTGCCTTTAAATGCATCAAGTTTACCCTGCCCAGTCATAATCCAGCAATCAAACATAGCATTAGCAGTAGTTTCTTCAATTTTTCTAATAGCAAGAGCATCTCCAGGCCCACCGTTAACAATAACTTCAACAGGTTTCACATTTTTTTCTCCTGCAAATTGCTTGCAAGAATTATCTTTCCCGCCTATCCCCAAAACACCGCCTTTAGGAACAGTTATGCAAATCTTCTCTGTAAAACAACTTAAAGGAATAGCCTGAGAGGCAATAGGCGCAGTTGCTCTTGATAGAATAGACAATCTGCAGATATCTCTCTCAGCCAAGTCTTCGTTCTTAAAAACCCCAAAAAGAAATAACATCGCCAAGGCAAATCCCGCTATGGCTAAAATAAGTAAACCCAGCTGTGTGGCAGTAAGCTGCCCTCTTTTGTTCATAAATAAAACACAAAAACCAAGTTTATAATTCTAGCGTAAACTAAACCTTTGAAAAAGAGAATAAACCCCTAATGCTGCAAGAATCAACAGTATCGTCCAAAGCAATATGCTCGTGAAGTCAGTAGCAAAACCTTTTTTATTCAGTTTCATATTTAAGGTCCTCCAACATTAGGATTAAAGGGAGCAGGAGCTAATAAGTGCCTATTGTATTCATTTAAAATGTTATAAATAAACCCATTAATATCTTCAGAACCCAAGTTCTTCCAAGCTTTTCCATTTACAGAGATTATATCCGCATTAACAGAATCAGTCACCTTACTATTTTGATTAATATAAACATTTACTTTTTCACCAAGCTCACTTCCATAATTAAAAGCTATATCTTCTTGTTCGAATATGCCTCCAGGTTTAGCCAATAAAACAAGCCCATCATAAAAACTTTTTTGATATAAGCCTTTGTAAACATCAGGCACATTAGCAGAAGCACCGTTTCTAGCACCGTTTTTTATTGTATCGATATTCCAAGTATTTTGATAAACCCAACCTGTATGCATTGCATAAGAAAGAGTTTCAGAAACATCAGCGGAAAAAGAGTTATAATTAGTATATTTGAATAAAACATTAGCATTATTCTCCCAATTACTTCTATCTTCAGTATCTTTATAATTCTCGACAACAAAACACCCCTCTTTGTAAGCCTCATCTTTACCTTCAGAAACAGGATTATTCAAATCAACAAAAACATAGTTTTCAATCTTGCGAACAGTATAAATCTTAGTAGAAGAAACACCCTTCTCTTTCAAATTCAGACTCAAAAACTTCTCGCATTTATTTCCTTCTAAAATGCTATCTCTCCATGAAATAAGTTTACTAAATGCAGAAGAAGATTTAAATAAATCCAAACTCAAAAAGCTAACAAGATAATCTCCGTTACCATATTTGAATTTATCTAAACCATCGTAAGAAATTTTTGCATCAAAAGTAGCAAAATTATGATCGTATGTCGACTTAGGAGGGCCAATATAACCTTCTTTAGTATAAGGATAAATAACAATTGATGAAAGCTCTTGATAAATGACCCAATACCTCCACTCATTAATTTCTAAATTAAACTGCCCAGGCTTCCGCCTTGTATTAAAATAAAAACCCTCTAAATCTCTCTCCATATTTGCAGGATTAAACTCGTAGCTCCCCGTAACAAAACCAGCATTATCTTTAGGAATATCCATCTTCTTCCACGTTTCCCCATTAAAATACTCAAGATTATTATGCTCCTCAAGGTTTATTCCGACAATGGCAATTACCCCAGGTTCACTTTTATTGAATCCAGGCAGAAGCTTTGCCCAATCAGTAATAATTCCAATCTTCTGATTTGCAACAAGCCCTCCTCCTAAAACAAGAACAGCCAATATTCCCGCAACAAGGTACTTAACAGGTATATCTCCATTGCGCATCATCTTCCGAAGCTTCACCTCTTCAAGCGAGGAATTGAAACGACTTGTTCGTTTCATCTACCAAATCTCCAGAAATTCTTAAATGCCTCAAGTGCAGAGCTCCCCTTGCTGCTCAAAACAATATAAAGCCCCAAAACAGCAACAAGCACAGCTATCATTATAAACCATGTAACCGGTTCATCAAAAGCAAGTACGCCCTTTTTCTTCATCCGTCCAGAAGCAAAAACACTAATATAAACTTAACTAAACATTCAACAGCATACCGTACAATTTAATAACGTCAAAACAATAAATAATATGAGGAGAGGATGGTAACAACTGAAGAAATACTAAAAAAATATTCCAGCAAAATAGAATCTGAGATATCTAGTACCCCCAAAGCGGAAAGTTATTCACAAGAGTATAATCAATTCAAGCTTGACATGCTCCCAGATATATCAAGATACAAAAGATGGACAGATTCCTTGGGCAGAGCAGTAAAAATAAGACTTTCTCCAAAAGAAAACTCGAAAATCCAAAGAAATCTTAATATTGCTCATTTAGACATAACCCCTTCACAATCAGCTTCTTTGGCTTTAATGGCCATGTTTATTACATTATTTATAACTCTAATTATTGTTCTAATCATCAATTTGTTGGGAGGTTCATTCCCAATAATGCTTACATTCCTAGGATTTATTCTAAGCGGCTTCGTATATTATTACGTCTACTCTATGCCAAATAGGTTAGCCAATATTTGGAGGCTAAAAGCATCTGCCCAGATGATTCCGGCTGTTCTTTATATTGTAATTTACATGAAACATACTTCTAATCTCGAAAGAGCAGTTCAATTTGCCTCTGAGCATTTAGATATACCCCTAGCATTGGATTTCAAAAAAGTTCTCTACGACGTAGAAACAGGCAGATATCAAACAGTTAAGCAGTCTCTAGATGCTTATTTAGACTCGTGGAGAGACTATTCTCCAGAGTTTGTAGAATCTTTCCACCTCATCGAATCAAGCCTATACGAGCCTTCAGATGTTCAAAGAGTAAATACTCTAGAAAGAGCATTACAGGTAATTCTAGACGGAGTTTATGATAAAATGCTCTCGTATTCCAGAGAAATTCGTTCTCCCA
>CAYSGT010000030.1:3346-11580 GCA_964430805.1 Candidatus Woesearchaeota archaeon | reverse complement strand
ATCATAGAATCAATAGTTTATAAAACATGGCATTTTATTATGGGTTAAGCCCTTAATAACCGGAATGACTAGACCTGAATTTGTCCCCTTGATGAAAATTGCTGCAGCTATTGTAACTGATGAAGGCGGTGTAACAAGTCATGCTGCAATTATTTCCAGGGAACTGCAAAAACCTTGTCTGATTGCTACTAGAAGCGCTACTAAAAACTTTAGAGACGGAGATTTGCTGGAAGTAAATGCAAATCACGGATATGTTAAACTAATAAAAAAAGCTTAAAGTTCACTTAGGGCTCTATCCATGGCTTGGGTAGTCAAATGTCTGATAACTTCGGCCATTGTTAAATAATCCTGTAATGTGCCTCCAAAACCTGATTTGAATTCTGCTCCTGGAGTTCTTGTGGCATATCCTGCTAGAGTATCAATAGTTGGATCTTTTCTACCTGCATAAATCTGAGTTGCAAATTTTGTGTTGGACTTTCCCATTCCTAACCATAAAGTTCTGTCAGGAACAGCAATAGTCTGATCGTGTGTTTGTTTTGGACTTCCTAGACCAAATTGCCTGAATGCTTCTTCTCTATAAGCATGTTCTTCACCAACAACTGTTCGAAGTGTCTTAACGCCAGCGCGCTGTATCACAAGATAATCTCGCGTGGTCCTTTCAGGTTTAGAGAGAGCCTGAATTACACTTGCAGACTCACTAGGAGAAAGAAGACCTCTTCTCAAAGCAATATCTAAAGTAAAACCTATTTCATCGTGTGGAATCTCGGTCCATCCTTCAAGCATTGAATTTATTTCGTTAACTCTTGTTCCGCTAGAAACCACACTATAACCTTCAACTTCTCTATCTGCTAAGACTTTTTCAGCGAAAGCTCCTGCTAATGGAGACCTTCCATGATTATGAGAGCATGCAAATTCTATGGTTTTTACCATAATAACCTGATATATTGAGGCTATTTAAATCTTACTGATGTATTAACTGTTAAGGGGTTACATTCCCACATGGAAAAAGTATTAAACGGATTAATATTCTGGAAGGTATGATCCTAACTAAAACAGCAATATATCAAAGCAGGACTCCGCAAAGAAAGTTCACACGTGAATACTTAGTTCAAAGAGTTGTTAAAATAATAAAGAGTAAAAAATGAAAAATGCGACAAAAAGAATTGATAAAGACCTATTAACTAGAGGAGATATTGGAAATATTGAGGACTACAGCAGATTATTCAGGCTAAAGGGAGTAAGGCTTCTTATTGATGATATTTACATTCAAGTTTATCCAGATTACGGATTTTTAATTTTGATTAAGGATGGGGATCACATCGGTTTTTTCCATAAAAAAGGAGTTGAAATGGCTGCGAGTGAAGGATTTGCTCTCCTTGAAAGTGAAAAAAACTTTAAAAAATATATGAAGGATACTGAAAACTATCTAAAGGAATATAGCTCTTTTACTGGAGAGTTTATTAAAAAATTAGAGTATACCAAAGAAGACCTTGGGGCATTTTTTAACCATCTCATAAAATTGCTTTGGTTTTACAAATTTACAGATTGCAATTATACTGAACGCGCATATCAGAAAGCTACTGAATTAAAAGATAAAGATTTTCTTGGTAGACTCCAAGAAATTGGCAACTTTAAAAACTATTTTAGAGACTGCCTAAACAAAGCTTTTGTTACTAATGATTCTGATTTGAATAAAGTTCTCCAAAATTTAAGTAAGCTATACAAAATATCTGTTAAGTCTTTAAAAGAATACAAATATAAAGAAGTAATTAATTTGGTAGATGGTAGCAAAGTAGATGAGGAGACTATTTCTAAAAGATCTAGGGCTAGTATACTCTATAATATGGGGGATAAAGTATCTTACTGCTATGGAGAACCAGCTGAAAAGATATTCAATGAGTTTTCGTATGAAGAAGACCATCAAAATGGTTTAGAAGTCCAAGGTACATGCGCCTCTCCTGGTATTGTTAGAGGTTATGCCAGAGTAGGAGAAGCAGATTATGATGATTTTAATAAACTCCATAAATTTTTTGAAGAAATGAAACAAGGGGAGATTCTTGTATGTGAGACAACTTCACCAGATTTAATGCCTGCAATGAGAAAGGCTTCTGCCTTTGTGACTAATCAAGGAGGCATGATTTCTCATGCAGCTATTGTAAGCAGGGAATTTGGAATTCCTTGTATCGTTGGTACTAAAAACGGAACTAAAATAATAAAGACGGGAGATTTACTTGAGGTTGATGCTAGTAAAGGGATAGTTAGGATATTAAGGAAAGATGATTCCTAAGACTTTTTCAATGGCCCTTCGAGTCATTTCTTCTACTTTTCTAGCAACTTCCTTATAACTTGCATAATCTTTTATGGATCCTGGATGTAAGTTATCGCTAGAACCAACAAAATCAGGCAATGTTGCTATTGTAGGTTGATTTGGAGCCGTAGCATATATGGCTCTAACGTTTCTAAGATTAAGTTCATCCACGGTGAGAATTAGATGTGCCTGGGGCCTAACTACTGTTTGCCTCTTTGTGTGGTTATCAGCCATTCTAAATCTTTCATGCAAATAGGTATTTCTCCAGTCCCTTTCAATGGCAAAAAGCTCATCTAAAACACGATAAGGTTCTGTTTGAAGCATTTGAAGTCTATCTTCTTTCAATACGCCCTTTGCTACATTTTGCCTAACATAACTTCCAATTTCATCTAACACATTAGGAACTTTGGTTAGATCCACCATTGTTCCACTTGAGCTTACGGTTATTAGTCCTCCAAAACCCGAGGTCAGATTTTTAGCTACGGTTTCAGCTACAGGACTTCTTCCATTATTCCCAGCACATACAAATTCTATGTCTCGATACATAATAATTTGACATCTGAAGCATATATAAATCTTACTGGTGTATTAACTATGCGGTAGTTACTTTTAAAGGGGATAAGAGACAAATCATAATCTTTATATTACTTATGGAGCAATAAAGAAACATGGCTGAAAGGCAAATAAATCCAAAAGAATATATTCTCTTAGAAAAAGTTCAGGGAGGATACCCACTAGACAGTGTCAGCATAAATTTAGCTCATGTTCTTGGCCCTAAAAAAAGAGAATTCCAAGCAAATGTAGGCTCAACAATCTTAATCTTTGAAAATGGAGATTATGATATTTTCATAAAAGAAAAAGAGTGGTTTGATGGCGGAAGAAAAATATTAAGACATATTCTTGAAAGTGATGAAAACGTTAAAAATTGGGAAGAAAGAAAAAGAAAATGGTTGGACTACCTTTCTAATGTAAACATAGAATATGCAGAGAAAAATTATGGAAATCTTACAGATAAAGAGTTATGTAATGAAGTAAAAAGCATAATAGATATAGAGACTAAAAATGGATTTGAGAATTCAGATATAGCTTCAACTAACTATGCAACTAACTTTGTACATCTCGAACTTGAAAAAAGTTTAAATGAATTAGGATTTGAACCTCATAAAACCATACAAGTCCTATTAATGTCAACAGGAAAATTTCCACTAATAGAATATGAAAGTGAAATAGGAGATTTAGCACTTCATTGCTATAATAATAAGATTTATTTGGTGGATGAAAATACTTTAAATTATAACAAAGAGATCGGAGATAAAATTAAAATGATTTTAAAAGAATACGAATGGCTTGATGCTAGCCTTGTAAATCCACCTAAGTCAAAAGAGAAAGTTATGGCAGACATCAATGATCTTTTGAGCTTTAAAGAAAAATTAAGTGATATTTTGATAAGAAGAGAAGAAGAAAAAAAGAAAAATAAATTAGAGAAAGAAAAATTACTAAAAGAGGTTTTAACTAAAGCATCACCCCAACAAAGAAGAGCAATACACTTTGCAGTTATCAGTGCAGAGCTTGGTAGGCTAGTTGTTGATGAAATAATGAAGTTCATATATCTCAAAAGATCGATCAATACAACTCTTGCAAAAAGACTATCTGGTTTAGATATTAGATTTCTATCATTGGCAGAGATAAAAGACGGTTTAGAGAACAAAAATAAAATAGATCTAATAATTATTTCTGAAAGAAAGGAATTATGTGTTTGGGTTCTAAAAGATAAAGTAGAAATATATACTGAAAATAAGGCCATAGAATTAAGAGATGCTCTGAAGGCTAATTTAGAGAATGATAAGTCTCCGCTAAAAGGAGAAATTGCTTTTAGCAAAGGCATTGTTAAAGGAATTGCAAAGTTACTGCGAAATGCTAGTGAAATGTCAAAAGTAGAAAAAGGAGATATTCTAGTTTCTTCTAGAACTTATCCAGATTTACTCCCTGCTATGAAAAGATCAGCCGCTATTATTTCAGAGCTAGGAGGTTTACTATCTCATGCGGCTATAGTTTCTAGAGAAATGCAGATACCGTGTTTAGTGGGCGTAAGAAATGCTACAACCAGGATAAAAGATGGAGATATGCTTGAAATAGATACAGAAAAAGGAACAATAAAAATTATTGAGAAAGCAGCCATTTCAAAAGGGGGATAAACTGTATTGTTGCCCCATCAACTTTTTCTTCTTTTTCTTCATCCATGTTTATTACTATCAAATCTTTACAATTGAATTCCTTACTCGCTTTTATTAAAATCCGTAATTCTCTTTCGCGCGTCATAAAATCACTTAAGTCATAGCAAACTTGTATTAATTGCATAACCTTCTTTCCACTTTTAACTACGAAATCTACCTCTTCTTTTAGGGAATTCTGATAATATGCTATATCTTTGTTATTTCTTGTCAATTCTATAAAAACGAGATTTTCCAAAAGCCTTCCATTATCATCAATTCCATGCAGTATCAAAAAGCTGTTATCTATAAAGTATACTTTGGGCAATGATTGTGCACTTTTTTTATAAGATAAGTTATGTTTTCTAAGAAAAAATACAAAAAATGCATCACTCAAATAATCTGCATATTTGTACAGTGCAGTTTTGCTTGTTTTCATACCTCTTGACTTAATATAATTGAAGAACTTATTTATGGAAAATTCTTTTGAGTTTAAGAGTGATTTAATCAATTCCCTCATAACTACAGTATTCCTTATTTTTCCTCTTTCGATAACATCTCGATAAATGGCTGTGTCAAAAATATTCTGTGTTATTTTCTCTCGTTGATCGCTATAAAGAATAACTTCAGGATATCCCCCATACTTAAGAAATTCTTCTAACAAATTATGCAGTAGCGCTTTTTCCTGTGAAGAATAGAACTTCTTAATTTCGAATCCTTTTGCTGTTAAAAACTCTTTAAACGAAAAAGGATAAATGTGATAGGATATATTTCTCCCACCCATACTAGTAGCTATTTCTTTGCTTAGAAGTTTAGCGCTAGAGCCGGATAAGAATACCGATATTCCTTCATCTAGACTACTTCTTACAAAGATCTCCCACCCATTTACATTTTGTATCTCATCTAAAAATAGCCATATTCTTTTCCCCTTATTATTAGGGTAAATCTCGTAATAGGTTTCTAACATGGCACTCAAATCTTTTGAGGATAACTCTTGTAATTCTACCTTTTCAAAATTTATATAGAGAACCTTATCATTTCCGTATTTTTGCCTTATTTTAGTTATTAAGAAAAACATTTCAAAGGTTTTTCCAGCTCTTCTTGGCCCAATTAGAGAAATTGATCTCCTTATATCTGTTTCAAAATTAATTACTTGTTCCCTTGGAATAATAGCTGGCATTTTCTTCTCATGGAAGTCTCTTATTATTTCAGCCCATTTTTCTTTACTTACCATGGTATTCTATAAGAGGAAACTATTTATAAATGTTTCCCTTTATAAAAGGAAACTATTTAATGGAGTATTGGCTGGTTTGTCTTGGTAGCCCAATTATAAAACGACTTATTTACAGTCTACTGTACTTGTTCACTACACCATTTTATTCCAAAGATAGTAGAGACAAAGAGAGCATTAAGATTATAAGGCAAAGGAAATACCTCTAAATTAAGTAAAATGGACAAAAACCAACAAGAAGTCTTTGATTTGGTGAAGAAAAATCGATGGAAACATCTGGTTGAGAGACATGTTAGCCTATTTTGGCATAGCTTGGTGCTTGAGGGAATGAAGTCAATTTATTACAATGATGCCTTAATGACTAAAGTGCCTCCTGTTTCTTATGCAACTGTTAAGGGCATGTTAATCACTATTGAAGGTGCTCCAGAGAATACAACTAATGCTCAAAAAAAGATGATTGAAAATGAAGGATTTGACTATTTGCAAAAGATAGCTCAAGGTTGCTATAAAAGAGCAGAAGAATTGCATAATTTCATTCTATCAAAGACTAAAATGTCTGATACAGAGAAATTTAAGGAATTTGTAAAGATCTATCTTAAACTGCCAGCTTATCTGTTTGTTGTAGTATTTGCCGAGAAAATGCTCGAAGAGTATTTAGGAAATCTTATTAAAAGCAAAGTTAAAGATGAAAAAGACCATAAAAAATATTTCGAAGCACTATCTTTTATAAGAAAAGAAGTAGATAGCGCAAAAGAAACTCGCGGATTGCTAGAACTAGCCAAAGAGGTTAACAACAAAAACATTGATTTAGATGGAGAAGAAGTTAAAAGGCTCTTAGAAGTACATGCAAAAAAATGGGCTAGATTAAAGACTCGCTGGAATTTTGATGGGGCATATACTATAGAAGACTTCAAGGATAGGCTAAAGAACTACCTTCATTCTTCGCCTCAAGATGAACTTGATAAAATGAACAAGGCTCGCGACCATTCGGAAGAACTTACGCAAGAGTTCATCAGAAAATATAAGTTAACAAAAGAAGAAATTAAATTAATTGATGTTGTCAAAGAGTATGTCTATCTAAGAACTTTCAGAACAGATGCTTTTTTTTATGCTAACTTTCTTGCAGAGCCATTGCTTATGAGGATTGCTAAAGATATAGGCATTTCTTTTGAAGAATTAGGATTTTTACAGTTTGATGAAGTAATCAAGAAACTTGATGGAGATAAAACCGATTACAAACCATTAATAAAAGAAAGAAAGAAAGGAGTTTACGTTATCCTTATTGATGATAAAAGGCAGGCATTTAGCGGGCAAGATTTGAAGATTATTGATGACACTAAGATTTTTGCGCCTGAAGAAGCAAAGGGTGATGAGGTTAAAGGAAGTAAGGCATGGGGCGGGAAAGTAAGAGGCATTGCTAGAATTGTTAATAATATTGAAGACTGCAAGAAGGTTGGAAGGGGAGATATTTTAGTAGCTGTAATGACCTTCCCACAATACATTATGGCCATGGAAAAAGCTGCGGCTTTCGTAACAGACGAAGGCGGGATTCTTTCCCACGCCGCAATTGTAGCTCGCGAGATGCAAAAGCCTTGCGTCATATCTACAAGAATGGCCACAAAGTTATTCAAAGATGGCGAGATGATTGAAGTAGATGGGGATAGTGGAATTGTGAGAAGAATTAAGTAACATGATACTCCCAAAAGAAAAATATCAGAAGACCGTTAAACGTCCGTACCCTCCTATTTTAGCTTCGTTAATTTTATCTGCTTTCACTGATGAAAAAGTTTATGAAAGTTTTTTCTCGAGACCCTACTCTAGGAAAGATTCCTTAGTATGTGATGGAGTTTGGTATAACTGTGGAGAAGCTGAAGATTTAGGCCGTCAACTTATTGCCAATGAATGGAATAACAAAGAAGTAATTGAGAAAGCTTGGACAAGATTTAGAGAACTAGAAAAAGACCTGCTTAAATCTGTGTCAAAGTCTTTTAGGGAGTTTTCAAAGGCATATAAAAATTACATGTCTGCGATTACACTTGTTTTCCTTGCAGAGCAGCCATTTTATGACAAAATTAAAGAAGTACTATTGTCAAATTGTTCTAAAGATGAAACGAAAAGAATTCTTGAGATACTGAATGTTCCTCTAGAAGATAATTTCTATAAAAAAGAAGAGCTTGATTTAGTTCAGACAAAGAATATAGAAGAGCATGTTAAAAGTTACATCTGGTTTATGTCTCGAAACGGTGCAGATACCCCATATACTATAGAACAGGCAAAAAAGAAACTCTCTGAAATAAATAAACAGAAGTTTCTTGAAGATTATTATTCAAGCAAGAAAGAAATTAAAGAAACAATTATTTTGGCAAAAAAGATTGTTGGGGAACAATATGAATATTTGGTTGATGGTCTTCAGTTTATTGTATTTTATCGTACTCATAGAACAGATATACTAGCTAAAGCCACCTTTTTACATATTCCAGTACTC
>CAYSGT010000030.1:0-3336 GCA_964430805.1 Candidatus Woesearchaeota archaeon | reverse complement strand
TTCTTATGAGGATATTCTTTTTTGTTTAGATACAGAAGTTCTTGAAAACAAAATCCCTAGCAGGTTCATAATCGATGAAAGAAAAAGAGGTTATGCTATTGCTTCCGCAGATGGCAATATTGTCTGTTTTATAGGCAATGAATTTGAGGAATTAAGAGATAAACTAGAAGATAAAGTTGAAGATGTTGTAGAAATAAAAGGCAATGGGGCTTCAAGAGGAGTTGCCACTGGAAAAGTGAAGGTCATAGATAATTATAAAGATTTTTCAAAGCTAAAAGAAGGAAATGTTCTAGTTACGACAATGACTCATCCAGAATTTCTGGTTCTAATGAAAAAGGCTAGTGCAGTTATTACTGATGAAGGTGGAATAACATGTCATGCTGCAATTGTAGCCAGGGAAATGGGAAAGCCTTGTGTAATAGGCACTAAGATTGCCACCAAGGTGTTGAAGGATGGCGATTTAGTTGAAGTCAATGCCGATAAAGGCATAGTTAAGAGAGTAAAATGAAACTAAGTGATTATTACGACTTTGAACTTGCAATGTATCCTTACTTTAACGCATCCCATACTAATCAATCCCCTAAAATTAAATATAGAGGAGAATATATTGTAGGAGAATGGTATTGCAAATATCTCTTTAACGGCAATTCTATTGCTAGATTCCCTAAAGATTCTTTTAAGGTACCTGGTGCTAAATTCTTAAAATGGATACTTGAGAAAGATAAAGAATTTACAGATCATATATATTCTACTTATTTGTCAATAATTGAGTTTACTGATAGATTAGAGAAGATGAATTATGAAGATGTGAAAAAAGATAAAATTAGGCCAAAAGAGGAGTTTTATGATGAATGCAACTATATTTTTGGCCAGGTCATAGGGTTTGCCTATCCGATAGACACAGCCCTTGAAGAATATGCAAAAGAGAAGTCAATTAGCTCTAGTTCAATCACTGCTTTCGGCATATCATTTGTAAAGCAAGAGGAAAAAGACCTGCAAAAACTCACAAAACAAACTAATCAAAAGAAAAAAGAATACCAACTTAGAGAACATGCGTTGAGATATTCATATGTGTTGAATAATTATACGGGCTACCATCCCGCGCCTATAGACTATTTTAGGAACAGGCTAAATGAAATTAAGGATAAACCTATTCATGAAGATAAAATTGCCCCACTCAAAAAGCCAGAGACTATTGAAGAGTGGATTGGCTTTTTTACATACATTAGAGATGTTCGAAAAAGATGCAATATGATTTTTAACGGCATGATTGATAGATATCTAAAAAGTGAGTGTAAAAGGCTGAATCTTTCTTATGAAGATGCAGTCATGTTAATACCTGAAGAATTTGAGATTCAAAAATTGACAAAATTAAGATCATATAAAGGAGTGCGCTATATTCGCCCTACGCACTCAGGAATTGTAGATATTAGCAAAAATGAGTGGGATAAACTTGTAACAATAGATGAAGATACTACGGAAGTTAAAGGAATAGTTGCTTCAAATGGCAAGGCAGAAGGATTTGTAAAAGTAATCTTTAATCCAAGCGAATTTCACAAGTTAAATAAGGGAGACATCATTGTAACCTCAATGACTCGACCCGAATTTGCACCCATATTAAATAAAGCAGCGGCGATTGTTACAAATGAGGGCAGCATTACCTGCCACGCGGCGATTATATCTCGCGAATTAAAAATCCCGTGCATTATATCTACAGGAAACGCAACTAGAGCGCTAAAAGATGGGGATTATGTGGAAGTTGACGCGAATGCAGGAGTTGTAAGAGTCTTGAAGAAGAAAAAAGAAGACCGAAGTATAGCCAGAACAGTAAAAGACTTTGAATTAACCTTTGAAGGTCAAGGTATGCCTTATATTTATGAGATTGCCCTCTACAAATATTACCTTCCTAGAATATGGGTCTCAATTATAAAAAACGGAGTTGTTCAAGAATTTATGTACAAGGATACGCTTGTCGATATGAATAGAGAAGGTTTGGTGCTTACCTCCTTTACCATAAAAGCTCTTATCCAAAAAATGGATAGCGCTGTCAAAAAAAGCAAGAAAGAAATAGAGCAGATATTAAAAGAACCATTAACAAGCGATTCTCTCAAAAAAGCTTTTGAGAATGCGGGGAAAGTAACGAATGCCTACTATTTTTTCGATCCACATTTTTTTGATGGATTATTTGCGAAATCGCATAACGACTCTGAATCCGCAAAAGTTGTAGAAATTGTTCAAAAATATAAAAATGTTGCGCGCGAATATTTTAATCAGGTTCATTTTGGAGATAATGGAGATATTCCTAGATTATTGTCTCAGATTAGCAAAAAATCACGAATTCCGTTTGATGAACTCCAGAACTATAATGAAGACGAACTTACTAATGCCCTTAAAGGTGTAAGAATTTCTAAAAATACATTATTAGCAAGGAAAGAGCTGTATGTTATGGAGCGAAGTGATGACGGAACAAGCATGTCTGAATTAGTTGGAGAAGAGGCCGAAATATTCTGCAGAGATTTTTATGCTACAAAGGATCAGTTCGATGGATCAGTTCTAAAAGGAAAGATTGCCAATGCACCAAAATCGATTGTTCGAGGAATTGTTAAATGTATTACTCGAGATTATAATGATGTAAAGCGAATGTATATACAAATGGATGAGATGAAAGAAGGGGAGATTCTTGTAACTCAAACTACAGATCCTGAAATGATGCCCGCACTTCGTAAAGCTGCTGCTGCAGTAACAGATATTGGAGGAATGTTGTCTCATACTGCTATCACTGCGAGAGAGCTGGGCATACCCTGTATAGTTGATACTAAGTTTGCTACTCAATTTTTGAAAGACGGGGACTATGTAGAGGTAGATGCAACTAAAGGCATAGTGAGAAAAATAAAACAATGAGAGAAATTGTAAAAGAATTCATCAAGGAACTAAAATGTCAGGAATTAAGACCTCCTATTTATGACTCCGCTATCTTAATACACAGTAGCGGCTGGAATACTAACCAATATTATTCCCTTTACTATAAAGATAAAACCCCTTACACAATTTTCTTACTAGCTAAGAAAAATGAAGGAATATTGTATGTTTCTCAGTCTAAAGAGATTGCTTTAGTAAAAGAGGTGTTTAAAGAATATTGGTCTAATACTAGTATTTTAGATAAAAAGAAAGAAGAATTTGACAAAAGAGGAGAGGCTCTGGATAAGTCATATAAAAAACTTTCATATGAATATTTTTCTAGTCATAAATTTGATGAGACCATCACAGAGTTAGATCAGTTTGAGGATAATATTTGGAAATTAAATGCCTTAGTCTTCTTTTCTTTATATTTTGATA
>CAYSGT010000029.1:7931-11839 GCA_964430805.1 Candidatus Woesearchaeota archaeon | reverse complement strand
GTAGGAAATACTCTCGTGGAAGACACTAGATTAACTAATAGTAGTGCGAGTTCAACATTCCCATCTTTAGCAGTAGACGTATTGGGAATTATATATCTTGTTTGGCAAGATTATAGAAATGGACATGATTGGGATATTTATTATACTAAATTAAATAATATGGGAAATACTTTGGTTGATGATTTGAGGTTGACTGTTGATGGCGCTAACTCTGAAAATCCATCTTTAATAGCAGATGTACAAAATGCTGCTATTACGTGGGAAGATAATAGGGATGGAAATAAAGAAATATATTATACAAAACTAAACAATCAAGGAGTTACATTAGTTGATGATTTAAGATTAACATCGGATGGATCAAATTCACAGCACTCTTCTGCGGCCATAGATACTCAAGGGAACGTACATATTGTTTGGCAAGATCTTAGAAATGGACCCTATGGAGAAATTTATTATACTAAATTAAATAATATGGGAAATACTTTGGTTGATGACATGAGATTGACCGCGAACAGTGCGTTTTCAGGTGCTCCTTCTTTGGAGGTAGATTCGCAAGAGAACGTACATGTTACTTGGGAAGATAATAGAGACGGGAATAAAGAGATTTATTATAAAAATCCATCTTCAAATGTAGTTCGTGTAATTCCCCCTTCATCTCTTGTACTTGCAGGAACTCCAACACTAGGCTCATCGGTGTCGTTGCAGTTGCACAGTCCATTAAATGCAAATCAAAATTATATTTTGGCATTATCACGAGGAACATCTCCTGGAATTAGTTTTGGAAATCATCATATTCCATTGAATGCTGATTATGTTTTTGCAGGCTCTATTTCAAATCCTAGTGCTGCAGGACTTTCTTCTAATTCAATTGGTCAACTAGACTCAAATGGAAGAGCAACTGTGTTTCTGAATGTGCCAAATATGCAATGGCTTTCTGGACAGACGTTCTATGGAAGCGTTGTTATACTTGATGCACAAGGACAAGTTTCTGGAATTTCGAATGCTGTGCAGATAAATATTATTTAATTAAAAGTTAAGTGAGATTTGCAATCGAAATCGGACATAATGTTTATAAGGCTGTGGCGATATTTACGGAACATGGGGCGACTGATAAAATTATTGTGTTTTGTTTTGTTTTTAATTTCTTTTTTGGGGCTTTTTGTTAGCGCTCAAACGACTTGTGTAGCTGACGATAGGATAATGAGAATTTCTGCCCCTACTAATGCCCTAGGAGAAATATGGAGTGTTGGTACTCCAGCCTATACTCAAGATATTTGTTATAGCTCTATTTTTGGGCAACCTTATGCTGGAGCTCGTGCTAACACTAATGCAGTCCATGATTGTTTGCCAATTAGTAGTCCTACTAATAAAGTTGTTCGTTTATCTGGAAGTACAGGTACAAATGCTCATGCTGAAATACCTACGGGAACCGCTTATAGCATCAATGTTTGTTATGGGGATTTGAGTTGCCAGAGCGTTGCTGGAAATGTTAATTGTCCAGACTCGACTAGAGAAGTAGTTTCTTTATCAGGAGCAACTAATGCTCATATTGAAAATTATTCGATGAATAGTTATAATACTAATTCAAACCATAGGAAAATATGCTGTTCGACTGCAGGAGCTATTCCCTTTGGAATATCAAACCCGCAATGGAGTTATTATGATGGTTCGGCATATTCAAACGGACGCATTTGCCCAAATAGCTATGCAATTATGAATGCTACAACGAGCGGACTTTCTGGAAATGTTGGTTTTGAATTATGGGATGATGATGGACCAACTGTATTGGGTGTGAATCCTGATGACTTAATTTGGCCTACTGCGGGCAATGTTTTTCAGGGAACTATTAGCAACAACCAAGTTAATGTTACTCTTAATTTGAGCAATTCTACTATACGGAATGAATTGCAAGCAGCGCTTACTTCTGAAGGGGGCCCTCTAGAACTATATTTCATTGCGAGACAAACAACTTATTCTTCTCCGGAATCAAGTCAATTAAGTTATAATGGCAGTGAAAATTATTGCACATATTCTCGACCTGGTGCTTCTGTGACTGCGCCTGTGCATAGAGGAATTTACTTTAATAATACACCGATAAGTTTTGTATCTGGATGTACTAGCCAGATTGGTCCTGTACAGAGTGAATGGACCATAACCCGGGGAGGAACAAACATTTATACAAGCACACAATCTCAATTCTATTATACCTTCACAAATCCAGGTCAAGCCACGATTGGATTAAGATGCACTATAAACGGAGCTACTAGTTTTGCTGAGGCCCAGATATTAGTTGTTGCCAGCCCTTACACTCTAGCTTACATTAACGCGCCTGCTCTCAATTCTTTTGTTTATAACACTCCCGTTAATCCTTACTTTCCTCAAAGCGTTTCATTTAGTGCTGCTGACAGTTTTACAGTAAATTCTATTCCTGGTACTCCCTGCCCTACAGTTCAATGTCTTGGAGGAGATTGCCCTAACCAAACCCAGAACTCTCCTGCTAGTTGCGGAGGCGGATCCATCACAGTGAGCAATGTTCCTTCAACACCCAGCTATGCTGGACTAAACTTCAACTGGAGATTCTGGGACAATAATTGGAACAATGAATGGACTGCTTACGAGGGGGACGGAGTTAAACAAGGAACAATATTATATGATGATATGTCTAACACTGTTAATGATAAGCATATGAGCGTAAGAGTCACCCATGCTAATGGAGCCACTGCAGATTTCCAAAGAGATTTTACTTTGGGAAGATGCTTGAATAATGGAAATACTTACTACAGCCCGACTTCACAAGTTCTATCTACTAGTATAGGGGTTGAAAACAATGCGTGCAAGGGAGTAGATAATGCTCCCAATACAGGGGATGACTGTTGTTCAGTAGGCCTTACTTGTATGGATCCTGATAGCGATAATTCATTTAGCTGCGAGATACCCTCTAATGTGGTTACAAGATGTGGAGAGTTCACAAATCAGACAGCTTGCAACTCAAACAGAAACCCTGCAATTCCTCTTGCCTCTTATCCGGGAGCTTCTATGTGCACGTTCTTGCAATGCTACTGGACAAGTGCGGGCAGCTGTGCTGTTCGAGCAACTCAATACAATTATACCTCGGCAGGATGCAACACCTCTGGGCCAGGCTCATGTATAAGCGATTGTGCTTGGACTACAACACAAACAGAATGCTTGAATGGGAGAAAAACAATAAGTTATACTGGAGAGGTTATTTCTTCTGGGAGCTTATGCCCCTCAACGCCTGCTCTATGCAATCGCTCACCTGTTCCGGTCCCATGCGGCTCGCTTAATTTTGAACTAAGCTTTTTTGGAACAGCGCAGTTTATTGTTTCGGCTATTGCTATCGCGGTTTTGTATGTTTTGTTTAGCATTTATAGGGGAAAGTGGCATGAAAGAAAAAGTTGATTATTTCAATATAGGTTATGGTCTTAGGTTTTTGTTTGTGTTTTTTATTTTATCCTTTGCTATGGTATTTGGAGTTTTTGCTACCGTAAATTTGGTTGCTAATACGGTGGCTACAAATTATTCTGGTGGAGAAATAATAAGAGGGAATGTTTATCTAACTTTAGTAAACCAGAATGCCGAATCGAGATTAACAAGCAACTTTATGGGAAATATTACTCTATTAAATTTGCTAAAAAATAATTCAGGACTTGTAGAGGGGATAAATTATAATTGCAGCACAGTAGGTTGTGCAAGAGATTACTCTTCTGAAGGGCAGGCAGAGACTCTAACGCTATTATCCGGGACAGATAGTTTTGCTGGTTTTGGAGTAAATGAACCAGGCGTATCTATAACAAACGCAGAATTTGGGGTTGAAAGTAATGCGCAGGCTAGTTGCACTCCAAATTTATATGTTGATATTCTTGGCGACGGAGAAAATCTAATGGCTA
>CAYSGT010000029.1:5421-7921 GCA_964430805.1 Candidatus Woesearchaeota archaeon | reverse complement strand
AAGCAGCGGGCAAAGCTGTGGAATAAGATATAGCGGGTGCTATAATCAACAAAATACTGCTGAAGCGGTTATTGTTAACGATAAAGAATACTGTGAGGAAGTTAACTTGCCTGCTGCTCCTGCTTTTATTGTGGGCGGAGAAATTAGAAGAGGAACAGGGCAATCAAATCTAACAATGAAACTTTATGATGCTTCAAATACTGATTTGGTTGGCTCGTGTATCTTGGACCAGAACAACCAAGATTTAGAAGAAAAAAAATGCACTATAAATTATGCTTCTGCTATACCTAAAAGTTATTATGTCTGCATAACTACCTCTGTAAATAATAATTATAAAATCGGGAGAGAAACGACTGCCCCTACCTGCGGAACAGCCGAAGGATTTGGTTTTGCTAACACCGACTTTGATTTATTTGCAGAGACGATGAGTTATTCAGCCTCGCCAAGGTTTATTGTTAATGATACGAGCTATATGGATATGTTTGGAGTGAGTCTTTCCAGCGAGCTTGATAGCTACATAGAAGGCCATTATAACCGGGATTGCAGAAATAGGATCTGCTTTCTGCCAATTAAATTAAGCGGGGACAATCAATTAGTTAGATTAAATGATGCTCGAATAAATTACGACAGTTTTGGAGTTCCTTTCAATAATGAGGAGATGTATAAATTAAATTATGCTTCTGCTAAAATCAATGGAGTTAACTTAAGTCTGGATATCTCTAAAGCTAATTTTGTTATACCGATAGAAAGCACGGAGAATAAGTTTAAACTATTTCTTGATGGATCGCAGCTACTCCAAAAAAATATAACTGTAAAAAGAGGATTTATATTTGATATATCTCCCAAGGTTGTCTCTTTTGGCCAGAATGTTTTATTTAGAGCAATGTCAACTAGCAGCAATATTACAAGCTCTACATGGAATTTTGGGGACGGAAGCAGCCTGCAGACAGTTAATGGAAGTCAATTAACACATTCCTATACTAAAAGAAACAGCTCTTCGTTTGAGGTTAGTGTAATTGCGAGAAATAACCTTGGTTTAGAAGCAGCTAAACAATTCAGAATATTTGTAGGGGATCCTCGCGAAATAGCCAACCAAACAATTTACGAGTATAAAAAAAGAATAACAAATATTACTGCTCAAATTAATACTTATCCTGAATGGGTTATCCCAACTCTTGGGGGGTTGATTAACTTAAATAACATGACTTCAAGACTAAATTCAATTGAAGCAAATTACATTGCTGCCAGTACTGAGGCTCAATTTCAGGACGTGATGATTGATTTGGTTAACCTTGGTGTGCCAAAATCGATAATTGTCATTAGTTCTGGTAATTCAATTGCTTTGAGCGCAGGATATGAAAATATAAACATAAATTATTTAGAACAAATCGAGAACAAAGATGTACTCGATAACTCCCAATTGATTGAGCAAGTTGTGGGCTGGATGAATGATCATTTTAACCCGGAGATTTCATTTAGAAAAATAGCAATTGTTAATGATTTTGATACCGAGAATATTGCATCTATCTTTACAATTAGGACAAATCCAACGACTCCCGTAGAAGGCAAGACATACCTTATCTTAGGCCAAGATGTAACAAATATAGGCAAATATAAAACTAATTATAATTCGAAAATTGTAAGCGGGCAAGGTGTTGATTATATTGAATTAGATACTACAAGCAGCCAGACATTTGAATTTATGATTATAGGAGATGTAGATGTAGAAACCCTTGGTGCTTACATTGCCCCATCGCTAAATGCCATCACATCTATTGAAGGGCCTAGCGGCCAGTGTGTAATTAACGAGATATGTGAAGCAGGTGAAGATAGGAACAGTTGCCCTGAAGATTGTTCGACAAGATGGCTTAAGTTTACCATTTTTGGGTGGGCTCTTCTCATTATAGCTGCGCTGGCTGCTTACATAATCTTGCAAGAATGGTACAAGCGCAATTACCAAAAGAGCCTATTCGCGGAAAGCAATGATCTCTATAACTTAATTACTTTTATTTATAATGCAAGAAGGAGCGGGCTAGACGATAATGAAATAAGGGCTAAACTAAGGCAGCAGAAATGGTCTAACGAGATGATAAGGTTTGCCTTTAGAAAAATAGATGGTAAGAGAGTAGGCATGCTTGAAATACCCTTATTTACCCGCAGAGAGCATAAGGAAACAATTAAACAAATATCCAATAGGCAGGGCAGCCCTATTGACGCAAGATTTATTAAAAGACCAAATTACTAATAACCATGCTGAAATTATTATCTAGATTCTTTGGAGGGTTCTTTAAGAGATAGGATAATCTTAAGATTGGATTCTATGGGCCTCCTAATGCCGGAAAAACCAGCTTGGCTAATATTTTATGTATGGACTGGGCGGGTGAGGAACTTGGAACAGTCAGCGAAGTGCCCCATGAAACACGCGAAGTACAATTCAGGGAAAAAGTTGAAATAGAGCATAAGGGCAAGAAAATGCTCCTTAAAATAGTCGATACACCGG
>CAYSGT010000029.1:0-5411 GCA_964430805.1 Candidatus Woesearchaeota archaeon | reverse complement strand
AATACGGAATTGCCAAGCAAGAGGCTAAAAGACGAGCTAAAGAAGCTACTCAAGGCATCATTGAAGCGATAAAATGGCTTGATGATATGGATGCTGTGATAATTGTTTTAGACTCCAGTGAGAATCCATATTCCCAGGTTAACCTGACTATAATTGGAAACTTATTGGCGCGCAAGATCCCGGTTCTCATTGTTGCCAATAAGATAGATTTACGAAAAGCAAATGTAAAAAAGATAGAAGCTGCTTTTCCCGAATACCCTGTTGTTGGAATATCTGCCAAAAAAGCAACTAACATGGATGAATTTTATGACGCACTCTTTAAGCTTACTAAAAAAGTCTAGAGAACAAATTTAAATAAAATAAAAACGTGAAAAAATGGTGAAAAAAAACACAAGACTCAAGGGTTTAAGCATACATATAATGCCTTTCTCTGAAATACGCGAACTTACTATAACTGAGAGGGTTAAGAAAATACTTAATCTTATTTTAGGCAACCGGGTTGTGATACTACAGGGGCGTTTAAGACCGGAAGAAGAGATTAGACTAATTGAGGACACAATGGCCATGGTTGACCATATCAAGACATTTAAGGGAATTGAACTGGCTGTTGTCGACGCCAATCGTGATGTTGGCTTCTTTGTGAAAATGCGCAGGGGGATAGCTCAAGGACTTACTGGAGAGTCTAATTCTTTGACTGTAATTGGTCCTGCGTCTATTGTGAAAGAGATAAAGAAAGATCCTTCAAAAATTGAAGTATTTTTTAGCTGATATGAAGTTTAAAGAAGAATATAGAATATCAAAGAATTTTTCTTTGAAAGAATATGATAATTATATGAAGAAGAAGCCCTTAGAACAATTAATGATTATTAAAATGCTCTATGAAAATTTTAAGAATCAAAATAATTATTGTAATAGAAAGTAAACGAAGAGAAAAATTTTGTAGTAATTTCTGTCAAAGCAGGCATTATTACAGAAGACCTGAAATAAGAGAGAAATACAGACTGAGAGCCATTGAATATAGAAGAACACATCCTGAATGGAGAGAAAAACATAGAATTACAGCAGTAACAAAGTATAGAGAGAAAAGAGCAGAATATTGGAAAAAATATTTGAGCCGACCGAAGGTAAGAGCTAGAATTAATGAACGGAGAAGATTAAAAAGAAATACGGACATAAGCTTCCTAATAGCTGATAGAATAAGACGTTCCCTTAATCATGCTCTAACGAATTATTCAAAAACCGGTAAAGTGATGAGTTCTAAAAAGTATGGTCTTGATTTTAATAAAATAATTGAAAAGCTAAAGCCTTTTCCTCAAGATATAAGAAAATTCGAAATAGATCATATAATCCCCTTAAGTAAATTTGATTTAAATAATCCAGAAAATGTTGGAAAGGCTTTTGCTCCTTCAAACTTACAATGGTTGTCAATGGAAGATAATAGAAGAAAGTCAAATAAGATAGCTATTGAATTACAGAAGATTTTATAAGCTTGTTTTTATTCGCAATAATCTAATGGCTCACCAATGCATTCACTGCTCTGAAACATACTCTGATGGAGCCAAGCAACTCATGGAGGGGTGCGACAAATGCGGAAGCAGATTTTTCTTTTATTTAACTGAAGAGAAATTGCAGAGAATCAAGGGGCAGAAAGAGCCTGCACCGCTTGTTGACTTAACACCCGAGGATAAAGAACACATTGAACAAGATGTACGCGAGATAATGGGGATAGAAGAAATAGATGCGCCTATTATTCTTGATTTAGAGACTGTTAAAGTTACAAGCCCTGGTAAGTATATCCTTGATATCCCTAACTTGTTCAGCAAAGAGCGCCCTCTTGTTTACAAGCTTGAAGACGGCAAATATATTATTGATTTGGCTTCAAGCATTAAGAAGAAGTGATTGGAAGGATTTTAAAGCAACCCTGACTTATATAACGTATGCTAAATAAGTTAAGTAGCGTGGTGAACGAGCAGATAAAGATCATTAGGCCAGACATACTGGCGCTAAAAGAGCTAGAAAAAATAAGCAAGGACTTTATCGATAAATTAAAGCAAGAGATATTAAACTTCAAGATTGATGCGGATGTATTTGTAGGGGGCAGTTTTGCCAAGGGAACTTTGCTTAGGTCTGATAACTATGATGTCGATATATTTGTTAGGTTTGACTCTAAATATAAAGATATTTCTGATTTACTTGAAAAATTTCTAAATAGATTAAGAGAAAGCTTTAAAGCGCGTGTTGAGAGAGTTCATGGAAGCAGAGATTATTTTATTGTCAGGCTTGAAAATACCTCTGGATATTTTGAAGTTATTCCAGTGATTAAAATAAGAAAACCGACTGAAGAAAAAAATGTTACTGACTTGACTTATTTTCACGGCCCTTATGTCAAAAAAAGAATCAAGGGGATGGAAGACCAGGTAAGAGTGGTAAAGAGATTTCTCAAAGCGCAGGAAGTTTATGGCGCTGAAACTTATGTAAAAGGTTTTTCAGGATATACTGTTGAACTCTTGATAATAAAATATAGAAGCTTTGTTAAGATGTTAAAAGAATTGGTTAAAGTTAAAACTGAAAAAAGACTTGTTATTGACATAGAAAAGCATTACAAGAATGCTAATGATGTTTTTATACAGCTTAACGAGGCAAAAATACACAGCCCTGTGATATTAATAGACCCTACTTACAAAGAAAGAAATGCGCTTGCTGCGCTATCACATGAAACTTTTATTAAATTTCAAGAAAGTGCTCGAGCATTTCTTAGATTTCCATCAACTAAATTCTTTGAAAGCAAGGAAGTTGATATTGCTAAAGTAAAAGAAGATGCAAAAAGAAAGAAACTTGATTTCGTTTCCATACATTTGCAGACAGATAAGCAAGCAGGCGACATTGCAGGGACTAAATTAAAAAAATTCTTTGATTTGATTTGCAGGGAAATCGAAGATGGATTTATCTTGAAAAACAGTTACTTTAAGTATTCTGGAGGAAATATTGGATTTGGATATGTTGTTGCTAAGCCGAAGAAAGAAATAGTCCGAATAGGTCCTCCTTTGTTTATGAAGAAGGCTGTACACAGTTTCAAAAACAAACATGCAGTTACGTTTGAAAAAGGAAAGTATATTCATGCAAGGCTTGAAATTAAGTTTAATTTGAGAGAATTTCTTGATTCATGGGTTTCTGGTTCTGGGATGTTAATGGAACAGATGCATATACAGAATATTAAAGTTGAGGATTAAGAAAATTTATTGATTTTATCAAGTCTACATTATTCTTACCAACTAATTCATTTTAATGTAAATTTTGAGGTTAAGAAATAGAACGAGTCATTACAGGAATTAAAGAAAATTTATCAAGCGGTTTTGCAAAATCTTGCTTTAGAAACCCATTCGTAGGCAACTCTAAGTATAAAGCCCTCCAAAGCCCTGAGGCTTGAAGAGCACTTGCAACTTCCTCTGTCGAATTGAAATATAAATTGCTAAAAAAATCATTATATCTTCTCAGATTTTCCAATTCAACTTTATCTGTTACCTGCTGGATAATAAGTAAAGGAATAAATCTTTTATTTAGTCTTCCCATTACTGCTTCTAAATTATTTGATCTTATTCCCAATTGTTCCTCTTGAAAATCTATATTGTCCCATAATGTATATAGGTCTCCCGTAGCTTCTTCTCCCTTAGCATCCTCAACTATTGAAGGAATGATAATTTCTTCGTCATGTGAATGCAATGTAAGCAAACCATAGTTTATCCAATTCGAGTGATTTTTACCGTGTACTTGAACAGTGTCCTCAGTACCCTCATATACCGGACTTATTCGATATTCTTGATCATAAAAAGCTTGATCCACGCAAAACCCTCTTTCTTTTCTGCTTATTGCCCAGTTACATCTTTCTAATTTTCTTTTAAATCTAGGATCATTTAAAATTGTTAAAAGATGATCTCCTGTTATAGGAAAAGGAGTTTTGCTAGACATTATATTCCCTTAATTGCTTTTATCAAGCATTGCCGTCAATGAATTTGCGAAATAAGGCGAGTTTACCCATACCCCTACTTCGTCTTGGACGTTTTCAGGTTGAATCATTAACAAAAGTTCTTTCTTGTCTATGACGAAGTATTTGCCTATTTGGTTTGATTCCTTTATCTTTAATTCGTTTCTTGAACCAGTTCTCTTGACTTTATATGAATCTCCGCTTAATGATATTTTTAATTTTACTTTTTCTTTATCGATTTTGTTAAGAACCGACATTAATACTCTTGATTTGTCTTCAAAGTCTTCAACAGTTGTGTGAATAACTATTTCTTTCTCTGCCTTGTCAATCATTTCTTTTAATTTTGAAAGCAAGTTTGCTCTGCCTTTTATGTGGCCTGATAAATCTTCAAGTTTTACAGGAGTTATTCCTTCTTTGTGCAACTGAACTAGCTCTTCATATTCTGATGTTCCCTTAAGGTTTGAAAGAGTGGTTACTTTTTCGTTTGCTTTGTTTAAAGTGTTTGTCTGCATTCTTTCTAGAACTGTTTTTGGCTCTACTGCAATGTATCTTACTGGCTTTCCAACTTTTATTATGGCAAATCCGCGCTTTGTCAATGATTCAAGAACGTCGTATGTTCTTGAACGTGGAACGCCTGACAATTCAGCTGTTTCTCCTGCTGTGACAATTCCCTTAGACAATAGAGCAAGCCATACTTTGGTTTCATAAATATTCAAGTCGAAGTGTTCCTTCACTTTATTGACTACTTCTTGTTTTAGTATCATGAAGGAGCGAAAAGAAAAGGGTATTTAAATGTTTCGGATGTTGTAACTTCAGAGGAGTTATTGTGGAGAAAAGTTTAAAAGCTAGAACAAATCTTAATTTTTATGACTGAACAAGCAGAATATACTCCAGATGGGGTCCCGATCGTTACTCGAGGAACACGCGAATCACTTAGAGATTATATTCGTAGAGAATATGGAAGAAATCGAGATCTTGATTTAATCCTTAGGCCCTTAATTGCAAGAATGAATGATGAAAATCCACAAATTGATTTGTTGAGAAAGGACTTAATTGATATGTTAGAAGAACAAGATCCTCACGTAGCACAAGACTATGTTGAAGGGTATGATGATGGACTCAAGCATGGAATTCTATTAGGAAATGAACTTATAAGAAGACAACAAGAAGCTCTTAATCTTAAAAAAGGGATTTCTTGATACGAAAAATGGATAATCCAAGATTACTGCCTCATGTTGAAGATAGAACCTTAACTGAGGTTATAATGAGATTTATGCACAGCGAGCAATTTTATCTAGCTCATATTGTTAGAAGAATGGGAGGAGAAAATGCTCTTTTATTGCCTGACCTTGTGGGTCGAGGATTCACCCCCTTAGGGCTTGCTATAAAATAAATTGCCAGTTTAACTAATTGTATAATTCCATTGTGG
>CAYSGT010000028.1:4664-12532 GCA_964430805.1 Candidatus Woesearchaeota archaeon | reverse complement strand
AAATGGGGAGCAGAAGATTGAGAATGTTACTCGAGATATATTGGCTGCTTTAAAGAAACATATTTAGTAATTCTTTAGAAATTCTTTGTTTTTTTCAATGAATTTCAGGTTCATGTCAAGGATTTCGAAGGCGTTTTTCTTTGTTCTTTCGTAGCCTACTTTGTTTTTTTGGAGGAATTCTTTTATCTCTAACTCTCTATTTTTTGTTGTTTGTGATATAATTAAGGCATTTAGAAATTCTCTAAAGATTATATCTTTTTTCTCTAAGTTCTCTCTAAGTTCTCTCCAATTACTCTTTGCCCAGTTTAGCATTACATTTTGTGTAACTGGATTTGCTAAAATTATTTGAAATACATATCTTAGATCCTGTGCTCTTACTTTGTCTGTTAGAGAGAAATCAAGTGCCTTCTTTAGGATCTTTTGATCTCTAAATTGGTAGAGCCCCATTAATAACTTTGTTTTAGACTCTATATCTTTAGACTCTAGATATCTATCAAGCATTTCCTTATATGCACTATCTCCACCATTTTGAGCAACTATTGAGTATATGGAGTTTGCAGTGTCTATTTCAATCTCTTTTTTTGCAAATATAGCTTGTGCTTGGGCTATTGTAGATTTATCTTCGGCGAAACCACAAAAGCTAATGCAAAGATTTCTTAAAAAGGTACTTTCTACTAATTCATCTTCAACTTTATTCCAACCTAATTCCTCTAGGATTCTTTTGTATGTGGGTAACATGATATTTATTATTTTTTCTTTTGAATTCTGCCACCATGGTTCATGATAATAAAGCCTTTCTAGTTTTCTTATGCTTGAAGATATTTCTGAAAGAATGTTATAATTATCTTCGTCCAGATAGTTCTTTAAAAATTCCAGATAGTTCTTTACTTCTTCTTGATTTAGGTTACATAAAGCCCAAAGATCATTTTGTGCTCCCCATCTATCTTGTTCATTAAGTTTCTTTTCTTTTACCATTAAGCCTAAATTTTTGAGTAACTCTAACGAGTATTTAGTTCTGTAAAAACCGAACTGTTCATGATTTGATTTTAGGTATTCTTCTTTTATCTGGTGGATTTCTTTTTTCTTTTCTAACAAAATATTGTAGCATATATCTTCTGTGCATATTGAAAGAGGGATTGGCCATACTTGACTTGTTTTTTTATTGCATCTCTCCTGGGAGATTTCTATGCCTGTTTTCATTCTTTCTATTTTTACTAGAGGGAAGCCTGGCTCTGAAATCCAATATTTCATCATTTCTTTTACTTTCTTATCTTTGTTTACATTATCTAGAGAATTCCATAAGTCTATGGCAGTGGTGTTAGAGTAAGAATGCCCTTTTAGGTAATTTGATACTCCTAGTCTAAACGATTCTTCGCCCATATGCGCCTCAAGCATCCTCAATACACTTCCGCCCTTTTGGTAACTTATTTCATCAAATATTTCAGACATCTCTTCTGTATTTTTTATTTCAACTTCTATTGGGTGGGTCGTTTTTAAGCTGTCTTTAAATAAACCTGTTGAGAGTTCGTTTGACAAATAATCATTCCATACTTTCCACTCAGGATTATAATGGTCTACGGCTTTATAAGCCATGTAATTAGCAAAACTTTCGTTGAGCCAGAGGTCATTCCACCACTCCATTGTTACTAGGTTGCCAGACCATTGATGCCATAATTCATGAGAAATTACTTCGGCTGATCTTTTTTTAATGCCTATTGAACTTTCTTTTTCATCTACTAGCAAAACTAGTTCTCTAAATGTTATTGCCCCCCAATTTTCCATTGCTGCGGAACTAAAATCCGGGATTGCTAGGAGATCTAGTTTTTCTAATGGGTATGGTATTTCTGAGTAGTTTTCGAAATACTCTAGATATTTCTTTGTATGTTCTAAAGCAAAGAAAGCATTCTTTGTTTTACCAGGCGTCGTTACAATTCTTATGATTATGTCTTTGTATTTATCTTCCGCAAATTCGAAATCTCCTATTCCTAAATAGAATAGGTATGTGGACATTTTAGGAGTTGTTTTGAATTGTATTTTCTTTTTTGTATTTTCTATTTGTTCTGATTTAGGAAGCATGTTACTCACTGCTTTGAGGTTTTTTTCTATTATTACGGTTAGATCAAAAGTAGCTTTTTTGTCAGGTTCATCAAAACAAGGAAATATTCTTCTAGCATAAGGTGCTTCACATTGAGTTGTGATCAAGTAATTAGTTTTTCCATTATGTTCGTATTTGCTTCTATAAATTCCTGCTAAATCATCTTGAACCTTGCCTTTAAATTTTAAATGTATCTCTATATCTCCCTTTACTGGATTTTGATTTTCTAATCGAACTGTTTCTGATTTTTCCTCTATTTTTACTTTAGGCAATAGACATTGTGTGCCTACGCATATTGTAGCTAATTCAATTTCTAGATCTTTTGAGTGTAACGTTATTTCTTTTATTGGCTTACTTATCTGAGCTTTAATTGTTACTTCTCCAATGTAAGAGTTCATATCAATAGATAGTTCGAGGGTTATTGAGTAACTTGAAGGAATTATTTCTTTTTGTAATCTTTTACTTCCCATTACTTTGTTTAAAGATAAGCTTTAATAAGTGTTTTCATTCATTAAATCAAGATTATCTGAAGAAAATCTTGTATCCAAAAATTTAAAACGAGTCTTTGACATTAAGTTAAATGGCAGATTCGAAGGGTTTGACTGTAAAAAAGAACGAAAATTTCTCTGAATGGTTTACTGAAATTGTTCAGAAAGCTGAACTTGCTGATATGCGCTTTAATGTGAAGGGATTTTTAGTATTTCAGCCAAATAGTGTTATGGTCATGGAAAAGATGTATGATTTTATGGAAGGAGCTTTACGAAGAAAAGGACATAAACCTTATTGGTTTCCAACAGTAATTCCTGAAGGAAATTTCAAGAAAGAATCCAGCCATATACAGGGGTTTACACCTGAAGTATTTTGGGTAACCCATGGAGGAGAAAAAGAACTTGAAGAAAGACTTGCTCTTAGACCAACAAGTGAGACAGCATTTTATCAGATGTTTTCATTGTGGATTAGATCTTACAAAGACTTACCTTTCAAAACCTATCAGAGAGCCCAAGTATTTAGATACGAAACAAAAGCTACCAGGCCATTTTTACGAAGCCGAGAATTCCACTGGATTGAAACTCACTGTGCTTTTGCAACTAGCGAGGATGCTTTAAAACAAGTTTATGAAGATATGGCAACTAGCAATGAAGTATTGCATGACAAGTTTGGATTACCTTTCATGATATTTGAAAGACCTGCATGGGATGTTTTTCCTGGGGCTTCCCGCACTTTTGCTGCAGATGTACTCAATCCAGATGGGAAGGTAGTTCAACAGCCTTCAACCCACTTAATTAAACATGATTTTGCCAAGGCCTTTGATATAAAATATAAGGATAAGGATGGAATTGACAAATACGTTTATACTACTTGTTATGGTCCTTCTATTTCAAGAATCTTTGCAAGTGTTGTTATAGTTCATGGAGATGACAAAGGTCTTCGTTTTCCTTGGGAGATAGCCCCTTACCACATTGCTATTGTTCCTATTGGAAATGATGAAAAATTGATTGCTAAAGCCAATGAATTAAAAGAAAAATTGTCTGATTTTGAGGTTGTAATTGATACTAGTGATAAAAGTCCTGGAGAGAAATTCAACACTTGGGAACTAAAAGGGGTACCTATAAGAATTGATTTGGGTTTAAAAGAATTAGAATCTAAAAAAATTAGTTTATTTAGAAGAGATTTGAATAAAAAAGAAAGTATTGCTGAAAAAGATTTGATTAAACATATTAAACTAATTAAAGAAGAATTTTCCTCAAATTTAATCAAAGATGCTGATAAAACTTTTAATAATCGAATTGTTGAATCTAGAACTCTAGATTCTATGAAGAAATCTATTGAAGCTGGCAACATTGTCCGCTGTTCTTTCTGCTCTACTGAAATAGATGGAAAGAAATGCGCTGAAATTGTTAAGGAAAAAGCTGGAGCAGAAGTCCGCGGAACTAATTTAATAGAAGAAAAAGCAGAAGGCAAATGTATTGTGTGTGAAAAGCCTGCTAAAAAAGTTGTGTATATTGCTAAATCATACTAGACTTTGCAAATCCTCGCTTAATGGATTAAGCTTCTGACCCAAAAAAGACCAGCTATTAAACCAACAATAATTAATCCAGCACCTAAGAAAGATGAAGACTTGACAGCAATTCCTGCTATGGCTTTTCCTGTGATGCCTGGAGATAGAAACAAAAATCCTGCTGCAAGAGTAATTACAGATAGTGCTCCTTCGAGATCTCTTGCATTTAGCTTTTGCCGTCTTCTTTGCATTCTTTTTTTATTCAGCCAGTCTCTAACTTTTCCATATTTTCCATATTTTATATCGCTTGTATCATCAGGGTCAATTTCTTTTATGGCTGAGTTTGCCCTCTTATCGTCATTTGCCCATGTTTTAATGTGATACAACGCCTTTCCATTAGATTCCGCCTTTTTTCTGATCTCCTTTGTAATATCTTGCTTTGGAACCTCTTCGTAAGTTACTCTTACATTTTTAAGGGGTCCGCCGTATCTTGCTTCATTTATCCTTTCTGTTTCTTGCTCTACTCTGACCCTGCTTCCTGCATAATAAATATACATACCGTTTTCGTCGTTAAGATTGACTCTGTAGATTTTGCACTTTTTTCCTTCACTCATTATACTAAGGTATTTTATTGGATATTTATATATCTATTTATTGAATTCAATGGCTATGTGTAAAAATCACTCCATAAACTGGGGAGTGATTTTCAATTCCCCTCTAGCCCATAGCTTAAAAAGTTTTTTATATCTGCATTTGTGCTGATAGTTATGGTAGAATTAAAATTCAAAGCGGGAGATGTTGTTAAACTCCGGCTTGCTCGGGAAGAGATTGAAGGGAACGTGCTTGAGAGTTCGGATTCAAGTGTTGTTTTACTCAAATTAAAATCTGGGTATAACATAGGAATACCCAAGGAAAATATTTTGGATTGTCATGTTACTGGAGAGTTTAAGAAAGAGAATAAGAAAGAGGAAAAGATTATTGTTTCTAAATCAGATAAACCGAGTATTGGTCTTATTATTACTGGAGGGACTATTGCAGCTAAACTTGATTCTCGAACTGGGGGGGTTTCTTGGTTAACTGAAACTAGCGAATTTAAGAGATTTTATCCCAAGGTATATGAAATGGCAAATGTAAAGAAGATTTCTGTTCCATTTATGGTTGCATCTGAAAATATGACAAGTGAACATTGGATTACAATCGCAGAACATGTTAAAGAAATGCTCAATGATCCTGAAATTAAAGGAGTCATTGTAACGCATGGAACCGATACTCTGCATTATACTTCAGCTGCGCTTTCTTTCTTTTTAACTGGTTTAAAGAAACCGGTTGTGTTGACATTTAGTCAGCGTTCTATTGATAGGGCTTCTTCGGACGCTGAACTCAACTTAGAATGTGCAGTGCAGATGGCATTATCTGATTGTGCTGAAGTTATGATTGTTGGACATGCTACACAAAATGATGATTATTGTTTAGCTTTACGTGGAACTAAAGTGCGAAAGATGCATACATCTAGACGCGATACTTTTAAGCCTATAAATTGCGAGCCAATTGCTAAAGTGTGGTCTAGCAAGATTGAGTTTTTGTCCACTTACAAGGCTCGAAGTGATGGACTGACTAAATTAGATGCAGAGTTTAATGACAAAGTGGGGTTACTTTATTTTTATCCCGGACAAGACCCTTCAATACTCGATTATTATTTAGTTCAAGGATACAAAGGAATTGTTATTGCTGCCACGGGTTTTGGACATGTTGCAACCGGGGACGTTAAACATTCGTGGGAGCCAACTCTAAAGAGATTGATTAAGAATGGAGTTACAATATGTTTTGCCGCTCAGGCATTTTATGGCAGACTAAACCCTAAAGTTTATTCTCCTGGAAGAGATTTAGAAGCCTTGGGAGTAATTTACTTGGAGGATATGCTGCCTGAAACAGCTCTTGTGAAGCTTGGATTTGTCATGGCTAAAGTTAAAAATAGAAATTTTACTAAAATAAAAGAGTTGATGTTAACAAATATAGCGGGCGAACTTAACACCCTCTTGACTGAATAGTTGTAACTTTATTGGAGTTACATATAGGAAGGCTTTTAAACGAAGAAAGTTAAGTTTTTTTATGGGGAAATTAAAATTTGAAGCAAGAACTTTAGACGAAGATATAGTAAGAGATGGTCTTTGTGCTGTAGCTGCCTTAGATAATTCTTCGGTATCTAGACAAATGGCTTTTTTAGTTGGGGGAATAGCAACACAAAGTTATCTTCCTAGTTCTTGTAGAAGACCTACATCTGATATGGACTTGGCTGTTAGGAGGTCATTGACATATTCAGAATTTAGAAATTTTGCAAAAGAAGCAGTTACATGGCTTCAAGATAATGGATATAGCACCGCTGTTGCTAAAGGGCATAATGCCTATAATTTAACATTTTATGATCCAGATACCCATCAGGCTTCAGTTATAGAATTTGCAAGAAGGAATGCTCAAAACTTTGGAAGAATCCAGACTAGGTTGACTAGGGAATATCAAAATGCTAGGAATAAAGTGGTAGAGGAAAGGGATGCACGTTATACCGTTTCCAGCCCTGAAGATATAGTAGTTCCTAAAATTTTAAGAGGCATCGGTTCACTAAAAAGACATCCTGCATTTTTTTATTTGTTAAGCTCAGGGGAAGCATTTCCTATTACTTCAGGGGATGTTGAAAAAAATCTTCAAAAAATAAGAGCTTTAAGAGGGGAAGCAGTCATCCATATAGGAGATCCAGACTTATGCGAGAGGCTTAGATTTGAATCCGACCTTTACGATGTTAGGCTGTTGGCTGAAGTTATTGGTTTTAATCCAGATTATTTAGCAGAATCGATGAGAGATTGGGGTATGCTTGGAGAAAGATCTGATGAAAATAGGAAATTAGTGGGTTATCTTTTTCCCAATTTTAAAATAGGTTAAGTAAATCTTTAATAATACCCTTCTTGTTTTGATTAAATGGAAAAAGGCCATAATTATTCCAAGCTTGGTTTTAAAGCAGGGCTTGAGATACATCAACAGCTAGATACTCCTAAACTATTTTCTGGGGCGCCTTCTTTTTTACGGAGTGATACGCCTGATTATGTGATTTCTCGTAAGTTGCATGTTGTTGCTGGCGAGACAGGGGTTGTTGATGAGGCTGTTAAACATGAGGCTTCACTCGATAAGGAATTTTTTTATGAATGTTATAATGATACTACAACACTCGTTGAATTAGATGATGAGCCTTGTCACCCCGTTAATGAAGAGGCACTTAATACTGCTCTCACTGTTGCTTTGCTTCTTAATTGCGAGGTGTATCCAGTTACTCAAGTTATGCGTAAGACTGTTATTGATGGATCAAATACAACTGGATTTCAAAGAACTGTTTTAATTGCTCATGATGGTTTTGTTGAGACTTCTTATGGCAATGTGCGTATAGCTACTGTTTGTTTAGAAGAAGATTCTGCCCGGGTTATAACTCGAGAAAAAGATAAGGTTGTTTATCGTCTTGATAGGCTTGGAATTCCTCTTGTTGAAATAGCAACTTACCCTGATATAATTAATCCTGAACAAGTTAAGGAAGCTGCTTTGAAATTAGGAGAGATACTACGTGCGTGCAAGGTTAAGAGGGGAATAGGAACTATACGCCAGGATGTCAATATTTCGATTAGAGGACACGATAGGGTGGAGATAAAGGGTTTTCAGGATGTAAAGATGATGATTAAAACAATTGACTCTGAAATTGATAGGCAACTTGAAAATTTGAAAAATAAAAAAGTT
>CAYSGT010000028.1:1004-4654 GCA_964430805.1 Candidatus Woesearchaeota archaeon | reverse complement strand
ATGTATCCTGAAACTGATCTTGCTCTTCTGAGAATTGGTAAACTTAAAATTGATGCTTTGAAGAAGACCCTCCCAAAACTTAAGACAGACATTCGTGATGAATTGCGCAAGAAAAGTGTTTCTGAAGATTTGATTGAATTAGTTCTTGATAGTTCTGAAATACTTGATGAATTTCATGTGTTGCTTAGTGTTTATCCTATTGATGCAAATTTAGTTGCTAAGATGATCACTTTGTGGAGGCAGGAATTTGCAACTAAGTCTGGAAAATCTTTTAATGAAGTTAAATTAGTTTTGAATGAGAAAGTTTATGAAGAAATATTTAATGCGATTAATGAAGGAAAAATAACCTCTAGCGATGTAAAACATATACTTGCCAAGATATTTGAGGGCGTTAAAGTTTCAGATGCACTTAAAGTTGAGAATGTTGATGATGATGAGATTGAAAAGGAGATTCGAGAGATTATTAAATCTAAGCCAGGAATGAGGGCTAATGCATATATGGGAATGCTTATGGCTAAGTTTAAGGGCAAGCTTAACGCCAAGAAGGCGATGGAATTAATTAATAGGGTTTTAGCGTAAAATTAAATAGCTTAATTTGCTTTCATTAATATGAAAAATGCGGTTTTGAGTGGCGGCAAACTAAAAAGAGAACTTGGTTTGTTTTCTGTGACTGTTGCAGGTATTGGAATTATTCTTGGCGCAGGGATTTATGCATTAATAGGTCTTGGCGCAGGAGAGACTGGAAACACAATCTGGCTTAGCTTTTTGATTTCAGCTATTGTTGCTGCTTTTACAGGGCTAAGCTATGCTGAATTAAGCTCTATCTTTAAAGACGATTCAGGCGAATATGATTACATTAAAGTTGGTTTTGGAAACAAGCTGGCTGTTTTTATTTCTATTTTAATAATTGCTACAGGATTTGTTACTGCAGCTACTGTTGCTTTGGGCTTTGCAGGGTACTTATCTTCATTAATTTCTATCAGATATCTTTATGCGGGTCTCGGAATAATTTTGCTTATGACTTTACTGAATTACCTTGGAATTAGAGATAGCAATAAATTTAATATAATTGCAACTTCTGTGGAGTTTTTGGGACTTTTATTAATAATCTTTTTAGGGGTTCCTAATATTGGTAAAGCAGATTTATTTGAAATGCCTAACGGATTTTTCGGAGTGCTAAAAGCAGGAGCTTTGCTTTTTTTTGCATATACTGGATTTGAGACAATTGTTAAACTAAGCGAAGAAGTAAAAAACCCGCAGAAAACAATACCCAAGGCAATTGTTTTGTCTGTTATAATTACTACAATTATCTATGTACTTGTTTCAATGGCTGCTGTAAGCATCCTGCCTGCTAATCAAATCGCAGGGAGCAAAAGCCCTATGGCTGATGTTGCTGCTTCTGTATTTGGCAACCCTGCATTCATTCTTTTGGCAGTTATTGCTTTGTTTTCCACTTCTAATACAATATTACTTACATTGTTGACTACTTCGAGGATGATTTATGGGATGTCTGAAAAGAAGGCTCTTCCTAAAATTTTTCTTAAAGTTCATAAGAAAAGGAGAACTCCTTACATTGCAGTATTTTTCACAGGATTTGTAACATTAATACTTGCTTTCTTCGAAGACATAGGTTTTGTTGCTGATTTATCAACTACTTTACTTTTTGCCACTTTTGCATTAGTTAATTTGTCTGTTATAGTTCTTAGATATAAAATAAAAGGTGAGCGGAAATTTAGAATGCCTATGAATATTGGAAGATTTCCTGTCCTTGCACTACTTGGAATAATCTCTTCACTTGGAATGCTTGTGTTTAGTTTGATTAATCTTTTTTGGCAATAGGATAATTTTTAAATCAGGTTTTTGTGGGATTTATATGCTTTTTACTGCTCCTAGATTGAAGGTTATAGGCACTGGTAGTGATTTACCGGATGAGGTTATTCCTAATTCTCATTTTGAAGGTAAAACTTTCTGGAATTATGATAGAGATGGAAATAGAATTGGAGAGCCTGTTATTTTAACTAATGAAAAGATACTAAAAATAACCGGCGGAATAACTCAAAGAAGAAAGGCGAGAAAAGATCAGACTCCATCTGAAATGGGGTATATTGCAGCTAAGAGGGCTATTGAAATGGCAGGGATTTCTCCTAATGATTTGACTGGAATTGTTTTTGGTAGCGTAACAGAGCAAAGGAATTTTCCTTCTGGTGCTGCAAAGATACAATACAATCTAGGTGCTAGAAATGCTAATGTTGTTTATGATGTAAATAATGCTTGCGCTGCTTTTCCTGAAATCGTTATGCAGGTTGAATCTCGTGCAACTCGACTGCCTGGTTACTATTTGGTCGTAACTGGAGAAAAACTTACAGATCTTATTCAAGAAGATGACATTAATTCCGATTTATTTGGAGATGGTGCCGGTGCTATTGTTTTGGCTCATGCTAGGGAATATGAAGGCGTTATCGCAGGTCATGTGCAATCAGACCCTTTTGATGGTAAGTTAGATTATATAGGGCGAGATTTAGCAAATAGGCTTCGTATGCCTGGGGGATCTTTGGTATTGAAGCATGCTAGTCGAGCTATGGCTTGTGCTGTTAAAGAAATTCAAAGAGAATTGGGTTGGGAGAACGTTGATTTAGCAATACTTCATCAAGCTAATGGGAACATTATTAGAGTTTGTGCTGAAAATCTAAAGGGGGAAGTTGTTAGAAGTTTATCTGAAATGAAAAGAGGAAGATTAAATGTTTACCAGAATTTAGAAAGATATGGCAATATGTCTGCTGTTACTTGCCCTGTTGCTTTGGATGAATGTTATAGAGGGGGCTTTATAAAAAAAGGGGATAAGGTAGTAATCGCATCGGTTGGCTCAGGGATTTCCACTGCTGCAATAGGGATTCAATTTTGACTTGCATAATACTTAAAAAAGCAGTTTCTTTGAAGATAATATGGGTGACTGTATATTCTGCAAAATCGTTTCTGGAGAATCACCTTGTCATAAGATATGGGAAGATAAAAAACACCTTGCTTTTCTTTCTATATTTCCAAATACAGAGGGTTTTTCTGTAGTTATTCCTAAAAAACATTATCCAAGCTATGCTTTTGATTTGCCAGATAAAATTTTGAGCGAATTGGTTATTGCTTCTAAAAATGTTGCTAAATTGCTGGATAAATCATTTACTGATGTTGGAAGAACAGGCATGGTTTTCGAAGGGTTTGGTGTTGATCACGTCCATGTTAAACTATTTCCAATGCATGGAACAAAAATCAAAGAATGGAAACCTATTAAATCGAATGTAGATAAATATTTTGAAAATTATGAGGGCCATATTTCTTCTCATGATTATAAAAGGGCTGATGACTCTGTTCTTGCTAAATTAGCTGAGAAGATAAGGAAGCATAATACTTAAAAAAGCAATTTCTCTTGAGATAATATGGAATTAACTCCTAATCTAAGAACCCATATATCTGGACTGAATGAAAAGTTGGTTGGAACTTCAGTTCACGTTCAGGGGTGGATAGATACTATTCGTGCTCATGGTAAACTTATCTTTTTGGATGTTAGAGATATAAGCGGGATCTTACAATGCGTTGTTTCTGCTAAAAACGCTGATTTATTTGAAGAAGCTAAAAAATTGACTAAAGAGTCCTCTGTT
>CAYSGT010000028.1:0-986 GCA_964430805.1 Candidatus Woesearchaeota archaeon | reverse complement strand
CTGGCACTATTGAAATGAGTGTTACTCATCTTGAAATTTATAACTTATGCCCTGCTTTACCTTTTGAGTTTGATAATGCAGAAGTTGGAGAAGATATTCGCTTGAAATATAGATATCTTGATTTGCGCAGACCTTCCATGAAACACAATATGATATTTAGAAGCAAACTTATGAAATCTATCAGAGACTATATGTATTCTCAAGGGTTTAATGAGTTTGAGACCCCTATGCTTGCTAAATCTACGCCTGAAGGGAGTCGAGATTACGTTGTTCCTTCACGCGTACATCCTGGTAAGTTTTATGCTTTGCCACAATCTCCCCAATTGTTTAAGCAATTATTCATGGTTGCTGGAATGGAGAAATATTTTCAGATTGCTAGATGTATGAGAGACGAGGATTTGCGAAGCGATAGACAACCTGAATTTACACAATTGGATGTTGAAATGTCTTTTACGGATAAAGAGGAAATTATTTTTTTGATGGAAGGTTTAATCCAAAAGTTATGGAAAGAATTATTAAATGTTGACATTTCTGTACCTTTTAAGCGCATCACTTATGCGGATTCAATGAAGAAATATAATTCGGATAAACCGGATTTAAGAAAAGAAAATGGCGAGAAATATGCTTTCTTGTGGGTTGTTGATTTTCCTTCTTTTGAATATTCAGAGGAATATAAAAAGTATGTCTCGCCACATCATCCATTTACTATGCCTAACATGGCTGATTTTGCTAAAGATAAATTTAAGGCAAGAAGTGAAACTTATGATATTGTTTTGAATGGTGTTGAAATTGGCGGGGGAAGTATTCGTATTCATGATTCTAAGATTCAAGAGAAAGTTTTTGAAGTTCTTTCTATTTCAAAAGAAGAACAAAGAGAAAAATTTGGATTTTTACTTGATGCTTTAAGTTACGGGGCTCCGCCTCATGGAGGAATTGCTTTAGGGCTAGATAGAATCTTGCAGTTAATGCTTGAAGTTGAATCAATT
>CAYSGT010000027.1:1041-12601 GCA_964430805.1 Candidatus Woesearchaeota archaeon | reverse complement strand
TAGAAGGGGTGGTAGTGCCGATGCCGACGTAACCATTATCTCTTAAACTCATAACAGTTACATCGGGAGTTTCATCCCAAGAGCTCGAACCCTTTAGAACGATATCTAACTGAGTGCCAGGACCATAGTTTGGAGATCCAGAAGGATCAAAAGAATAAACATTAAAATCTACTGTCGCAGGATAATACACGCTAGAATCTCCTTTTCTATTTAAACGAAGAATTGTTTTAGAAGTCTGACTATTCTCACTACCTATCAATCTAACTAAAGGGGCAATCCCAGAAGATTGAGAACCTGCAGGATTTCCAACCTGTAAACTAGCGTTTAAAAGACCGAGAGTTGTTGCTCCAATCCCCACATTACCCGTTGTCCCATTTACAAAGAAAAGAGAATTGGAATTATTTGCAATATTCACTGATGATGCTGAAGTAATATTAACATGAAGCAATGCAGAAGGCGAAGCAGTCCCTATGCCTACATTTCCTGAGGCATCTATTCTCATTCTCTCTATCCCTTTAGTCTGAAAAGTTGTAATTCCATGTGTGTAACTTTCATTGTTTTTGAATGGTTGTCCCATCATTAGCAATCCTGCTCCTGCTCCTATTGTTCCAGGAGTATATGAAAACCCCCATGTGTAATCATTATTTGATCTAGTGCCATGAAGAAGATAATTGGTTGATTGCCCTCCTGAAAGCCCAGTCAAATAAATTCTACCTTCTCCATAAGCAGAAATAAGCTGTCCAGTTGCTCCTGCAACATCCGAAATTCTTAAATCCCCCCCATCAACAAGAATATTTCCGCTTTCAACTTCCAACTTCACACTAGGCGTCGCCGTCCCTATCCCCACATTCCCCCCACTAGTATAAATTGGAGAATTATTCAAAGTAGACCCACTTGCCCACTGTGAAAGATATCCTGAAGTCCCCCCACCGCTTAAATTCCCACTTCCAACCTTAGTTCCATTGTTAAAATAAATATCTGAAGAAGCGTTAATTACACCACGAACATCCAAGGTATTTGAAGGCGTGGTTGTGCCTATCCCCACATAACCTGTGCTTCCTACAATTCTCATTCTTTCTGCAGCACCAGCATCAAATGAAATCTTATCTGTCCCCATAAATATTCTGTAATCATTATTTGCCCCCTCTCCAAAAATTCCTCCATTGTTAACATACATATTAGTTGACCTAATATCTCCAGTAACTTCTAATGGATAACCAGATGTAGTCGTCCCTATCCCAACATTCCCATTCGAACCAATATAAATTGCAGGATACCCAGAGGAATTAGTAACATTAAAAGTCCCATTCACATTTAAGTTACCTATAAAAGCATTAGAAATCCTAGAAGTCAAACTGCCTAACCACCCAAAAAATCCAGTTCCTGTTGTAGTAAAATTCCTCGTCCCAGCATCAATATTAGAATCAAAAATAATTCCCCCAACACTTACATTCTGGGCCATATAAGCATAAGGAGAAGAAGTCAAATTAAGCCTAGGAGTCATCTCTGCATCAGTTCCTACTTTTATCCCCAAGAAATACTGTTCTGAAAAATTCAAATTTACGTTATTTAAAATTACATGATAAATCCCATTAGAATCCGTTGTCACAGCCATAACTCCGCTGTTCCAAAGATAACTTCCCCCAGTTGCAACATTATAAATGCTAAAATTAAAATTATAATCTCCAGACAAAGCAACACCATTAGAATCAGTCAATTTGCCGTTTATATTAAATGTCTGAGGAATAGCAGAAACAAGAAAAGCAAAAGCTAAAACTAATGAAAATACTATCAAAACCAAACCTCTTTTTTTATCCATCATCCCTTATATTATCATGATTTTCCTTCTTTTTATTATCTTCTGACGCAAATCTGACGCAAATCTGACGCAAATCAGACAGACACATATCTGATTGCCTTTCCAATGCCCTCCATTTTAATCAATTTTAATTGAATTAAGTAATTAATATCTCTATTTGCAGTGTCTCGAGTAATATTAAATCTTTTTTGCAAGTCGATGCTTTTGATAAATCCTTGAGTTTTTATGGTTTGAAGAACATGCCTTTGCCTTTCATTTAAAATCAACACATCCTCTTTCTTTTCAAATTTTTCTTTAGCTGAATACAAACTTACAAGCATGCTGGATTTATCAGTTATTATTTTTGGAAAAATAGGGTTTAAAGGATGTTCTTCATGCTCTTTAATAATTTTATTCCATCCTTCTCCAAGTTCTTCAATATATTTAACTTTGCTTAATACCCTGGCAATAATTGGATTTCTGCTATATTGTCTTTGCAAAATATTTATAGGAGTAATTTCATTTGTTAATCCTCCAGAGTTATAATAATCAATTCTATTACCAAACATTTTAATAATAATTTTTGTCCCAATTTCTAAATAATCTCTGTGAACAACAGCATTAGTTATTAATTCTCTAATCGAAAAAAGCCCATATTCAGGGATATCCTCCCTTTTAACTTCTCCTGGATTAAGTTTAGACATAACAGCAGTATGTTCTATAATATAAGCATTGCATTTATCTACTTGCCTGAATAAATTCCCCGTAAACTCTTTATAATCTAACCTTTCATTGTCTTCAATATCTCCCTTGTATCGTGCCAAAGCAATATAAGCATTCATAAAAAATTTTTGTGGCTCTTTGCCAAATAATAAAATGGCAGAGTTTGTCAATTTATTATCTTTGATGCATCCAAAAGACTCAAGAAGCTCCTTTAATTCACCTTCAATTTTATTTTCAGATATATTTTCATATAAAGGAATAAATTCTTTTTCAACAAAATCCCAGTCAATATCCTCTAAAGTTGCCTTTTCGCAAATTTCAGAATCAAAAATTATTTTATTCTTTTCAAGAACAATTTTTTCCTGCTCATCTCTGCTCATTTTCAATGTAGATTTACCAACTCTCTTATATGCCCTGCCAAAAGCTAAAACAGGCTTATCAGACGATTCTTCTATTTCAATCAAAATGAGATTTTGGTTTTCAACACTTATCTTAGGATAAATTTTAGGTTCTATATGTGAATTTATTTTATTAGTCAATCTCTCAATCGTATCTTTGCCAACATCTACACCTTGTATTTTGCCTGAATCTAAAACTCCAATTAAGACCTTGCCACCTTTTTTGTTTGCCAAAGCTGAAATGACTTCTAAAATTTCATTAATTTGTGATAAACTCGGCTTAAATTCTAAAGTTTCACTTTCACCCTTTTCTATTAATTCTAAAAAATGATTTGTTTTTTCTTTATTCATCCTGCATCTCCGCCCTCCCAATCATATTTGTCAAACTTCCAAGCCAACCAAAAAACCCTGTTCCAGTTGTAGTGATATTCCTGCTTCCTGCCTCCACATTTCCATCAAAAATAATTCCGCCAACACTTACATTCTGAGCCATATAAGCATAAGGAGAAGAAGTCAAATTAAGTCTAGGAGTCATTTCCGCATCAGTTCCTACTTTTATCCCCAAGAAATACTGCTCAGAAAAATTCAAATTTACGTTATTTAAAATAACGTGATAAATTCCATTTGAATCAGTAGTTACAGACATAGCCCCGCTATTCCAAAGATAAGTCCCTCCAGTAGCAACATTATAAATGCTAAAGTTAAAAGTATAAGTCCCGGACAAAGCAACGCCGTTAGAATCAGTTAATTTGCCGTTGATATTAAAAGTTTGAGGGATCGCCAAAGCAAAGGAAACTAAGGAAAATACAATTAATACCAATAACCCCTTTTTATTCATCTTTCTTCACACCATTATTGTTTTTTCTCCTTTTATTCATATCTATAACCTCCCAATAACCTCCTTTATCTGGTCCAACTCTCCTTAAGATACCTTTTTCTTTAAGTTTTGAAATACTTTTATCAATCGCTCTAGTTGTTAGATTTAAATTTTTTGCTATTTCTTCAATGGTAATTTCTTTATTTTCTTTAAGCAAGTTAATAATTTTCTCCGAACTTTTCTCCGAACTTTTCTCCGAACTTTTCTCCGAACTTTTCTCCCTAGTTTTCTGATCACTTTCTAGGTCTTTATCCCATCTAGTCTTTAGAGGAAACTCGATTTTATAGAAAGTAATTTCATTTTCAACATTAGGCTCAATTTTATAATAAGATTTCCAGCCATCAAACATCTTATCAAAACCATATCCTGCATTTTCAGCTAGCTTTAATACTCTAAATATTTTTATTAAAATGGGATTTCTAGGTAAAGTAAGCCCCTGTTTTCTTAAAACTTCAACAGTGGCGGGCAAACTTCCAGGATTCATGAACTCAATTCTATCTAAAAAAACCCTAATACGAGGTTTCATCGACGAAAAATAATCCGAATGTGCCAATAGATTAACTAATGCTTCTCTTATTGCTAAAACTTGGGGCTGATTTTCATCTCTAAACGCTCCATCAAGTTTGAAAGGAATATCTATTTTTGTAAGAAGCCTTTCAAAAATACTGAAAAAATAATTATAAAGATTTTTTTGTAAAGGCATCCTATAAGTATACCTTTCAGGAGCATCCGAATAAGATGTGCCTCTTATTTCTAAATAATCAATCAGAAAATCAGAAAATACCTTGCCTATAGAGTCTTCATTTCCAAACATTAAAAGTCCTGCAACAGTCACTTTGCCATCAATTGTAACTCTTAATCTTTCAAATAATTCTGCCTCGGATAGATCGCCGTAAGGATTAGCAGAATCAAGATTTTTTATATAGTTCCAAAATCTTGCTAGTGTTTCTTTATCCAAATCATTTAATTTAAATTTTGTTAGTTCTTTGTCTTTAGTTCCAAATGCAGAGTCTCTAAATAAAGAGTTAAGTTCTTCATAAGTCGCTCTTTGGTCTCCACTTCCAGATCTGAGAAAAGTATTTTTAGGGTTATCATAAAATAAAGGCTTCACATCCGCTGCAGGAATATAAAATGCAAGTATTGTTTTTCCATTAAAATTATATTTTTTGCATTTAACCTCTACCTTATTGTTAAACTTTTGACCATTCCTTAAAACTCCTATAAAATCGTGTTCAATTTTCTCAGGATTTGAGACCCCTAAAATAGTATACTCTTTACCTTCTTTTTTAACACCAAAAACTAGCCATCCTCCAGCAGTATTAGAAAAAGAACTAACTGTTTCCCAGCTATTTTTTGGAATTTCACTCTTTGCCTCTTTAACTTCAAAGTCTTCCCATTCAATATCTTGTAATTTTTGAATTAATTCTTTTTTATTCATTTAAGAAAAGCCCTCAAATTAATAATAATCTTGTAACCCTTTCCTAAATCAGCATCCAAATTTATAGTGGAAGAAATAGCAGAAACGAGGATTGCTAGAGCTAACACTACTGGAAAAATAACTAAAATTAGGGCTCTCTTTTTACTCATCAATCCTCTTTACTTTTATGCAACTATCATTTATATACTTATTTCCTTAAAATCTGTTAAATGCCCTCGATAACGCTCATTTGGAAGAATCTGGAATTAAATAGCTAAAAATAGGCTTTTATTTTGATTAAACCGCTACAATTTAAATCTAAAAATTAGAGGTTTCAACTAAGATTAAATTACATCTAGAAAGTTTTAAATATTTAAGATTGCCACTATTATCATGAGAATAGAGTTAAACGATTATATTGTATCAGATAGTGAAATCTGCCATGGAAAGCCTACTTTCAAAGGCACAAGAATCATGGTCTGGCAAGTTCTTGAGTTGCTCGAAGCAGGAGTGCCTATAAAAGAAATTCTTAATTATTTTTTGGTGCCTCTCACAAAAGAGCACATTAAAGCGGCTTTGCAATATGCAGGAAGCCTTGTTAAAAGTGGAGATAATGTCCTCGTTAATATCAAATGACAAGAAACTCAAATTTCTTCTTGATGAAAATGTTAAAAAGGAATTGTTGCAATTTCTTAAAAAAGATTTTGATGTAATCTTCAAACCCAAAGGACTCTCAAATGGCAAGTTAGCAGAATTTTCAAAATTAGAAAAAAGAATATTTATAACTAATGACTGGGATTTTACAGAGGAACATTCGTATAACAAAGAGACAATATTTTCAATTATCTGGTTGAGAATCCAGCAAGATAAACCAGAATCATTATTAAGCTCATTTTCTAAATTGCTTAAAGAAACCAAATCAGAAGATTTTGAAGGTAATTTCATAACATTATATGAAGATAAATTTACCCTAGAACCACTTTCCAAAAAATCATAAATTTCGCTGATTTTTGCTCACCCCAGCAGAATTTTATAATCTAAAATCAAAAAATCTTTGAGTTCGTCTAGCACTAAACAAGCTGTCCCATAATTAGTAAAGTATAAATATTCTTACCCTCTACAAGGAGAAAATATAATGTAGAGGGTAATTAAAGGAAAATATTCCAATAGCTTTGAATCATCTGATCTGCAATAAAAATAATTAATTTTTCATAATTTTCCTTTTTTAATTGAGTAAGTTCGTTCTTATCCGCTAATCTTAATCCAGATAGATAATCATTTCTAAATTTAGTCCTGATAACTAGAGGAGGATACTCCGCCTTAATCAAAATATAGTTCATAATCATTCTTCCAGTTCTTCCATTTCCATCCATAAATGGGTGAACCTTCTCAAACTTATGATGAAAAACAGAAGCTAAAACTAACGGATGAAGAATATCTTTGTGTTGATGATGCCATTTGAGCAATAAGTCCATATCGGTTTTTACATAAGGAGCCGGAGTGGCTTTGAAATTAGCTTTTATCACTCGAACATCCGCAGTTCGATAATTTGTTCTTGCATCAATATTTTCCATAAGCTTTTCATGGATTTTAATTATAAACTCGTGAGTTAGTTCTTCTTTACTATCAATAATAAAGCGGAATGCTTTTTCAGTATTTTGTATATCATAAATCTCTCTGAGGCTTTTATTTTTAGGAGTGAGGCCATCTTCTAGTAAATTTCTTGCTTCAGCAAGCTTAATAGTATTGCCTTCAATAGCGGTTGTATTGTAAGCAAATTCGATAATAAAATTTTTAATTATCTCCTCTTGAGTTAGAGACTGTTGTTTTTTAAATTCAGTAGTATAATGTAATTTGCAGGCTTCTATCTCTAATAGTTTTTCCCCTAAAAACTGGTCTTTTTTTAGTTTCAATTCTTTTATCTTTTCCACATAACGATTAGATTCTAAAAAATTATGAATTGTTTTGTAAGCCTTTCTTATTTGTTTAGCATAATTTGGTAGATTGCCTAAAGATTTTTTTATTTCATCCAAAGAACTGCCAAGATAAGCTATATCTTTAGCAACTACTTTAGCTCCATTTCGTTCAGATGCTCTTAGATAATAATAGTTTTTTTCTCCAGCTTTTTTCCTGTATACATAAACCATAATTTATTAAATATTCCTTAGTATTTAAACTTACCCTCTACATTCTATTTTCTCATTGTAGAGGGTAAATCAAGACACCCTAATATAGAGATCATCCGATTTCAACTAGTATTAAAGAGTTTACAAATTTATGATTACCTTTAATCGATAGGTGGCTCTTCAAAGACATAACTCTCAATATATCCACCCTTTAATTTCAAATTGCCTGCATTATCAAAAAATGAAACCAAATTATTAGTTGAATTCCTAAACTCTAAGTTCCCAGATGTAAGCCCGCTAAGACTAGAAGCAATCGTAACAGTGCCTGACAAAAATAAGCTCCCGATATTATTTATGTATGCAACAACAGCTCCGCTTTTATTCTGTACGATAAATGACCTAGAAGATGGATTTAGATTAGCACCCTGATTAGTGTTAACGGTGCCTGCAAAATAAGCATCTCCCTTATTATCCAAAATCGCAATAGTGCCTCCAGATAAATTAGCGACCATAAACCTTTTATTTGAAGGATCTCCAACTGTTTGAACAACAACACTTCTTAGTTCAGTAAAGTTCACATTCCCAGCAGTATCTTGAGCATAAGCCTTGAATGTATGATTACCACCAGCAAGATTAGTAAAGTTATTAGAATAATATTTCAAAGTAGTATTAGAATAAAGTGCCTTAATCTCTGTAGAAGTTAAACTTCTATTGAATATCATTACGTCGTCAATTGAGCCGTTGAATTCTGCATTACTCCAAGAAGCTCTTCCAATCCATCTATCTGTAGCGTGGTCAACATAGTTCATAGTATAGTTTTGATCTCCCTTCTGTGTTGCATTAATATAAAATTTAACATTTTTTGTATTAATATTATAGACAATAATGATATGGTTCCATTGCCCAAGACTCAAAACACTTGAATCAGAGTACACTATCTGACCAGTTGAACCATTTCCAATCCTTAAACCTATTCTAGAATTACCATATTCAGATTTTAACCCAAACCCTTGTGTTCCTGCACCGTTTGTAGCTCCAATTATAGTTTGCCTGCTTTCGTCGGTATTGTAAGGTTTAATCCAGGCAGATATAGTAACATTACCGTATTTAGTAAGATTGAGATTTTGTGTGTAAGGAACCGATATATAGTCTGCTCCATCCCCATCAAAATTAAAGCTCTTACCCATCATGCCAGAAACATTTTGAGTAGCATTTCCGACGATAGTTCCATTATTCCTTCCTAAATAATCAAACACAGTGGTTGAAGTTGCATCATCCATTCTCCACCAGCTAACAAGTGAATTATCAAAGTCAATGAAGGAGCTAATATTATTCGCAGAATCTGAAGCACTAACATTCACAAATATAGAACTACCTGTTTGGGCAGTTCCAGTTGCAGGCGTAGGATTAGTAAAATTAATTATAGGAATACCCAAATCAACAAAAGCGGTCCTAGTCTCGGTAAAGTTCACGTTCCCTCCTAAATCCTGCGCATAAGCCTTGAAGTTATGATTGCCATTAGCAAGATTAGTAAAGTTATTAGAATAATGTTTGCTTGTAGTATTTGCATAAAGCGCAAGCACCTCATTAGCACTTAAACTTCTATTAAATATCATTGCATCGTCGATAGAACCATTTAAACAATTTGCCCCATTATCTTGACATCCTAAAACAATTTTAGGACTAGAGGTATAAACAATGCCTTGACTTAGAGTAGAATTCTTCAATATCCCATTTAAATAGATAGATACATTAGTTGAATTAAAGGTAACTAAAACATGCTGCCAAGTACTAGAAGAATATCCGCTATATGAAACCAAAACCTTTCCAACTGAACTATTAGATGTAGCGTTGCAATATGCAAAGTCTGTACTGGCTAAATACCATCCTCCTCTATCAACGGCACAACCACTAGTAGTTACATCATTATCGTCTGCTAATATTACTGTTCCTCCGGTTCTATTGCTCCATGAAGAAACAGAAAATTCTGAAAGGTTAAAGGAATTAGAACCAGCAGTCTGAACCTTATCATGAGTAACCCCCCCAAACCTAAAAGCCTTTCCTAACTTACCATTATCTATTTGGGCTGTAGTTCCAACCTTTGTCCCATTATTCTTCCCCATATAATCAAAAACAGTACTTGAATTTGCATCGTCCATTCTCCACCAGCTAATAAGCGAATTATCAAAGTCAATGAAGGAGCTTATATTATTCACAGAATGACTGGCAGACACATTAACTAGTATTGAATTACTATTTTGTAAAGAGTTATTGGCAGGTGTAGGGTTAGTAAAGTTAATTAGTGGGACAACCTCTGTATAAGTGACATTGAACATCAATAAATCATGGGAAAGAGTTTCATCTCCGCCAGCATCATTCAAAGCTTCCGTCATTGCCATAGCGCGTGTTCCGCTAGCCCCGAAGAAATTACCGCATGTCCAACTTTCTGCACTTGTAACATTAGTACAAGTTACACCTGGGTCCTGACTAGCCGGAGGGCAGGATTCGTCAACAATATTTGGGCTCGCTCCCCCATTAGCATCAACTGAAATAGAACAAGTGGTAAACTCAGCCATACTAGTAGTCCACCATTCATAGCAAAGAAATACTTGAGTTATTGTATTGCAGTTAATTATGGAACTATTGAAACTAGTTATTTTTATACCTGCATAATTAGGATTCGGATGTAGAACCTCTTCTAAAGAAGCATCATCACAGCTAATTAAGTCGCTTCCACATTCCTCTGGATAAGTTCCGCCGCATGAAAGGACATAATTATTCTGAGACTCACTCGACTCAGCATCACAAGTCTGTGCCCTAAGGTTCGTTGCTCCTCCGGGCTGCGCAATAGGGTCAATTATATGATCAAATTCTAAATAAGCTAAAGAATTATTATCTAAATTCCAAACTCTCAAATCAAAAGTATCATAAGTATCATTGCTCAAATTAGTAAGATAAATTTTATAGTACTTAGTTTCATTAATAATTGGAAATTCGCTGATTTTAGTTGTTGTACCCTCTAGATAAACCTCGACTAAAGTGCTCAAATTCTCAACATTTCTAGGATAAATAGTAATATCATTCAATGAGGTCAGATTCTTTTCAAATATAACTCTAACATAATGCCCTGAAAGAATCGGCTCGCTCCAAACATCATCCAGCTCGCGAGTCTCATTATAAATATTAGAAATAAAACTATAATTTTCATCAAGATGCAAAGCATTTGTAATTACAATAATATTAAACGTCTGATTGCTTAAATGAGGAGCAACCCAATAAACGTAGTCGTAATAAGTGTCATTATTTGTATCATTAATAAATAAAACAGGAATCTGGGTGTTATTCTCAACCCAGTCTATTCTAATATCATTAGAACTCTTAACTTTAAGCAAATCAGAAATATTTGTAAACATAAGAACGTTCTCGTAATGAACGTCTTGTGGACTTGAAACAAAAACTGTTTTAATTCTCTCGCTTGAATAATTTTCAATGGCAACAGGAGCCCCAGTATAATACCCAACTTCAACTCCAAAATCCTCATTAGTCAGATTAACAGATACTTCTTTTACTTTTTTAGAAGTCTCATTCAATATTACCGTCTTATTAGCTTCTTCCACAACTCTTCCAGTAATAAACCCAAAAAATTTCTTAAAAAATCTGGAAAAAAAAGACTCTTTTTTCAAATTAATATCAGCAACAACACTGCCTGAAATAATCCCTCTTGAAATAACCTCTCCAGTTATTCCAATAGTTAAATTCTGAGAAGCAGATTCATTAAAAGAAGAAACTTCTTCAGATGCAACTTCCTCAGACACAGCTTCTTCAGATAAAGATTCATTAAAGCTGACATTAGTCTCTGCAGTAGTTTCAGGCACAGATTCCACAGATTCATTAAGCAGTTCAGAAGAAGTTAAATTTTTAGAGCGCCCTTTATCCGTATTATTCCTCAAAGAATCAATTTCTTCTTCAGACAGAGACTTAATCTGGGCATATTCAGTCAGATTAATCTTGTCCAAACTAACATTTTCAGCACTAATAGGTATCTCAACAACTAAATTCAAACTATCATTAACATCAAAAGCCACAGTCTTGACCCATTTAACCGGCTGTCCAAGTACCGCACCAAATTGGCTAAGATTAACAAAAAGATTACTTTCATTAATAGCCGCATTAGCGGTAATATTAGTAGCATTCACAACCGTCTGATTAAGCTCAGTCTGA
>CAYSGT010000027.1:0-1031 GCA_964430805.1 Candidatus Woesearchaeota archaeon | reverse complement strand
AACAGGTTCAACAGGTTCAACAGGCTCGGCAGTTTCATTACTTTCAGAAACACTAACAGATATTTCTTCAGAAGCCTCAACAATTTTCACACCATTATAATTCAAAATAACAGAAAGTTCAGAATCGTTCAAAGCAACAAAACCAAAAGAACTCAAATCAACCTCAATTTTCATCTTTTTATTTCCAATATAATCCGAACCATATCCCTCTGTTTCAATAGAATAATCTGTAGAAACTTCAAGTTCATTATTCTGGGTTTTAAATTTAACAACATCATCGCCCAAAACCTCACCATCATAATTCACACTGCCTGAAACAAGAACAGCAGCCTCACCATCAGAAAGAGCATAAACAAAATCCTCCTCCTTAGACGCTCTCCCACTTACAGAGCCAGAATCAGAATCAGAAACAACACTCCCGGTTATACCAGCATTTCCATTTTCATTCTCAGCATTTTCATTCGAATTCCCGCTTTCAGCACCTCCAGCAGAATTACTGTTTCCATTTTCAGAGCTTTCAGAGTTTCCAGCCCCATTTGAAGAACTTCCAGAATTTCCGTTTGAATTCTCATTAGAAGAACCTTGTCCTTCGCCCTGGGAGTTTCCATTTTCATTCTCAGCATTTTCAGAACTGCCAGAATTCCCTGACTCATTTACTGCCTCTCCGGAAGAACCGCCAGAATCCGAACCAGCAGAGCCAGAATCAGAATCGCTTTCAACAACAAACTCAAAATCAACAAAAGGATATTCAACTTTAGTTCCAGCAATACCATAGCCAGAACCCTCACCGCTCAAAGAAACACCCTCAGCATAAAAACTCCCATTAGAAATAGATTCAGTTATCAAAGAAGACAAAACAAATTCCTTAGAAACACCAGCATAATTAACAATAACCATAGAATCGGCAGGGATAAGCTCACCTTCAATTAAATTAAGATTAATTTTTCCGGAAATAACTTCGCCAGTATTATATTCAGTCTTAATATCTAAGGAAGCAAGGCCGGTTATATTAAATGAAAAAAATAAAATAA
>CAYSGT010000026.1:11692-12746 GCA_964430805.1 Candidatus Woesearchaeota archaeon | reverse complement strand
TAAATCTTCATAAATAAGATAGTAAACTCGTTTTTCTCTTAGTCTCTTTTCACGAAAGAATGGAAAACGCAGTTGATCTCCAACATGAGGATTTTCTTTTAATTGCAAAAACATCTTTTGGATAATCTCTTTATCAGAAGTATATAATTTGTTAAATTCTCTATCGAAGCTTTCTGTTGTATAAACTGAGTAAACCATAATGGAATTGGATCTAGCAACTATAAAACTTTAATGGGTGCGCATCAAAGTTGCTCAAGAGGACCCAGTGCGGCCCGCGCATATTGACATTTTGTCCCTTTTAGTGTGCTTTTTTGGGCCTTTGTTTTGTTAATTCTGTCTAGAAAGCTTTATTTTTAAGGATGATCGACCACCAGAAGGTGACAAGAATCTAAGATTTAGTTTGATGGAAGTTGAGGAAAGTAACATTATTAAGCTAGATTTAATATAAAAATAGATGAAAAAGGCCTTCTTTAACAGTACTATTCTTCTGATAATTGTCGCTCTTATTGGTGCTATTGTGTTAGCAATCAATTCGCCTTTGCTTTTTTCTCCAGCAAGCCTTGCTTGCAGTGATACAGATGGAGGGATTAACTTAACTTTAGCAGGAACAACTTGTGATACTGCTGGTTGTGCTCAAGATTACTGCGTATCAACATCAAAGTTAGCTGAATATTCTTGCTCTGGAAATAGAAAGGTTTTGAATACTCATAATTGCGCTTTAGGTTGTTTAAATGCAAGATGTAAATATGAAGGAACTAGATATAACTTGTATACTGCATCAACCAAACTTTACCTAAATGATAGTATCGATAAAGTTCGCTCATCCGTAACAGCTACGATTTTTCCTAATTTGTTTTCTACAAATTCATTTAATAACGGCACTATATATTACACATCTTATATCTCATTTGGTAAAATTCCAATAACTTTTTCCAAGTTCTTAAATAATGATCCAAAAGTGGGAGTATACGCTTCAAAGAGTTATCTGTACAATGTAAGCATTATCTTCTCAAACAACGTTAACTTTAGCGATCCAAATCTAATTAATTCAAAT
>CAYSGT010000026.1:0-11682 GCA_964430805.1 Candidatus Woesearchaeota archaeon | reverse complement strand
TACATTACTAAAAAGGGATTTTGTAATAGATAATTCGACTAATTCTACAAGTTTAGTTCTTAGGGATGATAAAAAGTATATTCTTGAAAATGGAAAACCAATTAGATTTAAACAAATTGCTCCTTTAAATTCTAGTGAGGTTATTCTCAATGGCACATTAGTTAGCTTCTACGCAGGTATACAAGATGTTAATAGAATGGTTATCCAAGTCTTTACCTCTAACGAACAAGTAATTACTGAAGGTGGCTATTTGGTAGATCCATTTTTTGGAACATTTAAGCTAGACTTCAATGCTGTTTCTATTCCTGAAAATTCTTTGCAAAGAGAAAGTTTGGTAGTTAGTCCTTTAGGAAATGATAAGATCACCTTGAGCATGAAAGATCATAGGGATTTAGAACAGACTTTTAACTGGTTAAAGAGCGATGGATTAGGAAATTCAATTCTTGCTGATGCTAATGGTAACAGAATAAACGTTATTGAAATGAATCCTGTGGGCATTTCAGAGTACTCTGTAATCTCAAATGGAGCTAAGGGGTATATCCTAAAAGTCCTAAATATTACAAATGCGACTATTGGGTATACTAATGATATTGTATCATTTGAAGACTTATTTTCTGGTCAGATTTACAACTTAAATGTTGGTTCTGAAGGAAACGGCATATTAACCGTAGAAAATTCAAGTTATTTGGTAACTTATTCAAATTCTGATATAAGAATTAAGGATTCTAATTCTTTAGCTGGAAATGTTGCTATTTATCTGCCTATTGAGAGTTCTAAATGGGCTAAAGTGATATTTTACGAGCCAGTAATTACTTCAGTGAACAGCATTTCTTCATTCAGAATATTTAATGGGAATACTTATCTCTCTGTTCCTGCGGTTATAAGTGGAAATAGTTTCAGTATTGGTGGACAAACAGTAACTCCAAATTCTAGTGCGATTATTAGTTCTGGAAAAGTAAGTTATGAATTTACTTATGATTCACCATTTACAACTAAGGTATTCTTGAGAGATGTATCTGGCACCAATAGGATAACAAAACCTGGAATAATAATATTTGAAAAAAATGGCTATCTTTCAAATTATGAAGCTTTAATTGTAAAAACTGAAGGTGTTGGTACCGCTAATGATAAAGTAGGAGTCCAGGATGTAGAAATGACTTGGGGAAGTAACCTTATTTTCAAGAATTTACAATTAAACACTAATCCTTCTATATACAAGAGTATGGATATTTGGGGAAGTATAATTTCATTAAATAAATCAAATCCAGATCAGTATAGTGCAAATATAAGATATAACCAAGAACAGCTTTGGAATTCGGTTTATATTAGCGAGATTGTATAAAATGAAAAATATTGCTTTAGTTTAGAGGAATTATTATGAAAAAAGAGAAATTGCATAAAATGCCTGCGGATTTACGAAAGGCCATTACATCGGACTTAAAGTCCCTAGTAGCATGGGAAGACATTACTTCTCTTGCTCGCAATGAGTTTATCTGCTGGATTACTGATGCTAAGAAAGAGGAGACGCGGGCTCACAGGATTGAGAGAACAATCACAGAGCTCATGGAAGGAAAACGCAGGCCTTGTTGTTGGGCTGGTTGCATTCATCGCTGAAATAAACAATATGAGATATAGGTTAATCTAGTAATTTTTAGGTCGTGATGGCTTGTAAACTGCTAAGAGAGCCTTTAACCTGTCTGTCGGGCTCTTGAAAGTATACTCTCTGCCATCGTTAACTCGCCTAAGATGATTTTGGTCAAATACCGCAAGAGCCGCTCCTCTCTCTGCAACATGCGTAACTGCGGTTCCTCTACCGGCAGTTAACTCATCTTCTGTTAAAAATGTTAAAGTTGGTGTTGGCTGGTCTCGACCTGTTCTTAAAAGTTCTAAAAGTCTATTAGATTCAACAACCCTATACAACAGCCCTTTACTGTACACTCCTGTGCTCTCAAGATCCGCAACTATTGTTCTATGAAAAGGCTCTGCTCCTTGCTTTACGCGCCTTATATCAATAGGTCTTGCTTTTAGATTTATTCTGGGTGCTACCATAATTTTCCTTAAATTATGGGTATTTAAATGTTATTCAAAATATCTACTTTAGCACCTTCAGCTAGTCCAGGTGTTCTTTTAGCGATAAGGCCTTCTTTTTGATGCAATAAATGGATATAATCTCCCGGATTTAACGAAAGAACTTTTCCACCAGAGTATGCAGAGATTATTGGACAAATAAGCGCATCATGAGTTACCCCAATTATAGTTGCTTCTGTTTCTTCTCCGCAGACCCTTCTTAAAAATTGACCTGATCTAGCTTTAACGCTTCCAAATCTCTCAAATCGGGCTATAGCCTCAATATACGCGCTAGGTAACCCTGCTAGTACCTCTCCATCCAAATCATGGCAAGCATCTTTCATAAAATAAACTGAATGTGTTAAATGCGACGGGTTTGTTTTGTTAGGATCAATTTCGAAAGATCTTCCAGCATAATCCACTCTTCCGCCAACAACCAAGGGATTAAATAAGTTCCATTCAAAGCCATGCACCTCAGTTAATTCAGAATCTATCTCAATAGGATAAACTCTAACACCTCCTTCTTGCAAACAGCTCCTAATTAATTTTGAAGTATGAAGAGTTCTGCCCATTGGAGAAGAACGAATTATTACCGGGCTAAGACCAATATATTGCAAAAATTCAGCAGTTCTAATTCTGACTTTTTCAATGCCTTCTAAAGTGAGATCGCGAGCTTCATCTAACCTGGTTTCTCTTTGAGAATAATTAGCTAGCCCATGCCTAAATATTCCAATATTTCTCCCTAATCCCATTCTAATTTACCTCCTAGAAGAATTTTCTTTATTTTTTCGATAAACTGCCTCCCTAATGTAATATCCCTATCAGAATGAAATTTAGGGAAGATGATTACTAAGCCCATTAAACCCAAGACAATAGTTGTAGCTTCTCTAATTTCTTTATCTTGAGTTTTTCTTTCATACTCTTCAATAAAAAACTCTCCTAACTCTTTAAAATAAGGGTTTTTAGTTTCGGAGTAAGACCAAAGATATTGCGAAACCCACCAGCCAATATCAATGCCAGCATCTCCCCAAGGAATTCTTGAGTAATCCACTACCCATAATGAATTATCTTCCTTAAAGAATAGATTTGCTCCCCAAAAGTCGCCATGAAGTGCACAAAGTCGGCTATACTTATTCTTCCATTTTTGTATTACTTCGTACATTAAACCAAGATATTCTTTTTGTTCTGCAAGGTTTAAGATAGGGTTATTTTCATCAAACCCATGCAGTAACATGATTGTTAATTCTGGGCTATTTATCACCGCTCTTATTCCATCTCTGTAAACTTCCTTAATCCTGCTCTCGTCAGCTATAGGATATTTAATTGAATGAATTCCTGAGATATAATCCACAATTTTAATTATTTCTTCTTTATCGGTTTCATCAATTTCTTTTTTATCTTTTCTTTTCGAAAGTTCCTCAAAATAAGGCTTGCCACCAAATCCGAACTCTTGAATATGATAAATCTCGCTATCTTCTTTAATATCCGGAAGCAGCTTGGCTTCTCCTTTATTTACGACCAAAACTCCAATTGGAGCAGGACCTTTCGCGGCTCTCTTCCCCATTGCATCGCTTATAAGTAATGAAAAAATCTTTCTTTCAGGATAGGCAAATCCAAGATCGTTAGATTTAAATTTCTTGATAAAAAAGTTCTGTCCATCTTTTGAAGTAACTTTAAATCCGTCAGAGTGATATCCTCCCCCTATTTTCTCGAGCCCAACTACTTCTATAAGTTTTCCACACTTCTCGCTAAGTACCTTGGATAATACCTCCTTGCTAATGATCTCACTTTCCATAAGATTCTCATCTAAAATCCCTATATAAAACTAAGTATGCTCCAAGACAGGAAATGAGATACAAGTTTAGCAATACCCTCCCAACTTGCATAGTTTAAAAGAATTGTTTAGATTAGCGAGATAGATAATTCTGAAAAAATAATGGTTATAACTATCAGAATTATGTATAGATTAATAATTAAGAAAACATAGTTCGACAGATTATGCACTCTTTTTATAATTGGGAATCGGATGGGCTATGCAGATTCATAAGCTTCTTGCAGTTTCTTTATGTCAAGTCTCTTCATTTTCAATAATTCTTCCGTCACTTTTTTAGCATTTTTTCCGGTCATTAGCTTTTCAAAGCCAATAGTAACAAGCTGCCAACTTACGCCAAATTTATCTTTAATCCAACCGCATATTTCTGCTTTAGGATCAGCAGATAATTTATCATAAAAATAATTAATCTCTTCCTGATCATTGCAATAAATAACGAAACTTACTGCCTCATTAAAGGAAAACTTATGAGCAAATCCGCTGTCCATTACAACAAACTTCTCTCCATGAAGCTCGAATTGAGCATAAGTTATTTTCCCCTCCTGAGGGTCTCCATTAGGATAATATGAGATTTGATTTACTTTAGAGTTTTCAAATAGCGAAGCGTAAAGATCCATGGCCTCATGAGCTCTGCCATACACATTACCCACAAATAATAATGAAGGTATAATCTTTTGGTCTGTTTTTTCAGTCTCAACCATCAATTGCCAGGATACGCCATATTTGTCCTGTAACCACCCATATCGCTCACTAAAAGGATACTTGCCAAGGGGCATCAAAGCAGAGCCTCCAACAGATAATTTCTCCCACAACCCATCTATTTCTTGGGGCTTACATAAAACAAAAAAGGAAATAGACTGATTTAACTTAAAGATTGGTCCTCCATTAAGAACCATCAATTTCAGCCCATTAATCTCAAATTCAATAGTCATTACGCTCCCAATTGGTTTATTTGAAGGAGTATCAGCAGCATAACGTGAAGTATTCAAAATCTTGCCTTCTCCAAAAGTCTTAATATAAAAATCTACGGCTTCTTCGCCCTCGCTATCAAACCATAAACATGGAACTATTTTCTGCATACACTAAAAAACAATTTAATTATTTAAATTTAAGCTGTCAGTTTAAGGCAAAACATTATAAAGTTCTAAATTGAGAATTTATTATGGCTTTTAAAAAAGCATTGTTTGTAAATCTAAACGAATCCAAACTAGATAAAGAATATTGGAACAAATTAGATTCTATGATTGAAAAAATGGTGTTTCTTCCAAAAGACAGCCCCCAAATTATAACCGAACTTAAAGATGCTGATTGTTTACTAGTAGGTTTTGCTACACCAGTTACTAAAGAGCACATCAATGCAGCTCCAAATTTAAAGTATATTGGAACTTTGGCAATAGCTTACCACAAAATAGATGTAGAACATGCGAGGAAAAAGGAAATTCCAGTGACAAACATCGGCGGATATTGCACAGAAAGTGTTGCAGAACTAATAATTTCAGTTATACTCAATGAAATAAGAAAGCTAAATGAAGAAAGAGAGAGGGCAAAAAACAAAAATTATGATTTTATCGAATCTGCTTCCGAGATCAAAGATAAAACCTTCGGCATCTTTGGTTTAGGGAACATAGGAGCTAGAACTGCTGAACTTGCTAAGTGTTTCGGAGCAAATGTTGTCTATTGGAGCAAAAATAGAAAAGAATATCTTGAAAAAAATGGAATAAAATATGAAGATAAGGATAAGATTTTAAGAAATGCAGATTTTATCTCAATGAACTTTGCACATACTCCTCAAACAGATAAATTTTTAGATGAAGAAGCTTTCTCCAAGATAAAATCTGGAGCCATAATAGTAAATACAGTTCCTATGGAAGTTGTAGACATAAAAGCTTTGGAAAAGAGGCTTAAGAAAAAGGACATTACATTTATTTTAGATCATTCTGATGAAATGAAGCAAAAAGATTTAGACTTATTGCAAAAATATAATAATTGTATAATTTATCCACCAATTGGAATTAGCAAAGAAGCACGTATAAATAAACAAAAGATATTTGTTGACAACATTAAAAACTTTTTGGCTAAAAACCAAACAAATGTTGTAAATTAAGGTTATCTAAGGACGTTAATTTGGTCTCTAAACCTAGCAGCTTCTTCATATCTCTCTGCTCTGATAGCAGTTATCATTTCTATCTGGTTCCTAGTAAGAGGAAGTTTGTTTGGAGATGAACCCTCTGCAAAAGAAATCAGATCTTCCAACTCCCTCCTCATTCCTGAAGATGCACCAAATTGAGTTAGAGCACCTTTAGCTGAATTAACAACCGCAGAATTGTTGCTACTAACTCCTTGGATAAGATCTGCAACAAGAGCATACAAACGATTCTGAAGCTGGTTATGGATACCCCCAGATAAATCTTCAACAGGTTTATTTTGTGAGGCACTTAATCTAGGAAAACGTTCAGACCATTGAGAAACATATTTTGCCATATAAGCCAATCCAAAGTAGTCCATAACATTAGCTGCGTGACCCAAAATTGGATAAACTCCAGCATTAACTAAATCTCCTTCTAATTTAAATGCCTCTGCTAAATCATTCGTTCCAAAAAGTCGCCTTGCAAATCCAGACACAATTCCTTGACTGACTCTTCTAGGGCCTCTTAGATTATCCCCATCAATATTGAAATTTTTAAGAGTTTTCCCAATTTCTTCATGTTGTTCTGCTTCATAAATGTCAAATGGATGCGTTCCAGCATATAAAAAAGCATGAGAAATATTTTTACATTCAACTGGGGGATTCTTTAATCGAGAATAAACTACTACTCGCCCTGCTAGCTTGTCCGGATCCCCGCGTTCTAATAGAAATAATTCATTTGTCATAAAATAAACCTAAAATTAAGGTATAAAAAGCCATCGAATGGATTAGTCGCTAACAAATCCACAACTCAAAAATGCCATGACCAAGCAAGAAACCATTTTGGTATATTAGTGCGCGGTTTTATGTATGAGTTTAGTACAACATTTTAAAGACTTCAAGGAGTTATAATGATTGTCGAGATGAAATGCATCTACATTTTACAATTTACACGCTACAACTTAATAATCTAATGTAGAGGGTAAAACCCTTATTGTAAGGCAATTCATTAATGGGCATACCCCAGAGCCACGCTAGTTGGGTGAAGCTGATAACAAAATAAAAGATTTGAAATCTTAAATAAATCTCATGATGTCGATAGTTTCTCACACAAGTTCGAAACTTCGATCACAAGAAGTTTGTTTACAATGACAAACTTCTGTGCAGTAAATTCCATTTAAGAAGAATTTACTTGCATCCAAAAATCTAGGGATATTCACATCGATTTTTTGAGCTCAATGGTATTTACTCTTACCTGATACCCCGCAGCTTGCTGTGGGGAGGTTCATTTTGAATAGCTTCCCCAATCTTTGATGTATCTTTTGAAAAACCAATTAAGAAAAGGAGAGTCGTCTTTCTTAACTTGACTTCTTTCAAGAGAGGTATAATAGCTATTTCTTTTTGTATATGGTATATCTAACATCGGGTATCCATACTTATGTAAAACAAAATTCATCATTAATCTAGATATTCTACCATTCCCATCTGAGAAAGGATGTATAGTTACCCATTTTAAATGCACTAGGGCAGCCAGTTCTACAGGATTTAAATTATTTTTACTTTTATTGTACCAATCAAAAAATTCTCTTATTAAAAAATCTAATTCAGAAGGCATTGGAGGAGTATATTTACTTAAAGAAATGCCTACCCGATGATTTCTAATCATTCCAGCCACATCAGGCTTAGTTTTTTCAAATAGTTTTTTATGCCAATAAAGTACGATCTGCAAAGACAAGTCCTTTTGATAGGATAGCATTTCATAAAATACTTTATTATGTTCTTCTGCTTCTACAACGTCATTTATTGGTTTTTCAGAAGGAGTTATTCCTTTTTCAATTAGGTTTGAAGTATCTTTTAAACTTAAAGAAGAACCTTCTATTTTTTGAGTATTGTATGTGAATTTTACAGCAAATGTCTGTTTTTGCTTAGCTCTAGAAGAAGGAGGCATTATTTTTTGCTCTTTAGCGTAATTACTTTTTATTTTCTCAAAATCATTAAACCATTTTTCTTTGTATAATTCTATGATAAACGCCCTTTTTATCTTTTCAATATCTTTAGGTATCTCTTTTCCAAGATATTTTTCTTTTTTAATTATTTTACTGCCTTCCCGTATACTATGCTCCAGATAGTAATAGGTTTGTTCTCCGGTTTTCTTTTCTCTTATATTTACCATGTATCCACTTGGCACTACATATTTATAAATGTTTGCTTTATACTATAAATGTAGGGGTACAACCCCTAGCCAACAATGAGACCATTTTGGTATATTAGTGCGCGGTTTTATGTATGAGTTTAGTACAACATTTTATAAATGCTATGGATTTATAAGAATTGTCGAGATCAGGGTAATCATCTAAGAATTAACAAAAAAGTAATTTTTAGTTATCTTTATAAGTCGACTTTTTTGTAGTTTTTTATGAGCATTAGTGAAATTATTGATTGTGCGACTGAAGTGGCTAAATGGTCTGGAATAGGACTTGGAGCTTACTTGGCAGCCTTAGTGGGAATTTCTGAGATTCCAAGATTTTATTCAAAAAAAATAAGTTCTCAAGAAGATCTTGAAAGAGTTACAAGAGAGGAAATAGAAAAGTTAGGGATGGATAATAAAAAAGTGCACTCTTTATTTAGAAAACACTCAGAAGGTAGATCTTGCAGATTATCTGATGGGATTTATTTAATTGTGACAGGTGGAGCTACATCAAATAGGGCCGTTGTGAGGCACGAATTATACCATATTCATAAAGGTCATTGTGATGAAATATCATCAAGTAAAAGTATTAAGGGAGTCTTAGACTATCTTTTTAGGAAGGAACCCCAAGCACTAGTTTACGGAGCTTTTGGTATTAAGCTCTAAATGAATTATCTTAAGAATAGACAATCAGAGGTTTTTAATTTCAATTTTCATTTTCACCTTCTTGAAATCCATGCTTTACAAACAACAAAAAATCAACACCTCAAAAAAGAATCAAAATGGGTTACGCCCGGACCAGCAGTAACCCACTTTTGCGTTTTTAGTGGGCTGTTTTGTGTACCTGTTTTATACAAGTTATTTATAAGTGGCTAAGTTTTTAAGGATTGTCGAGATAGAGAAACGGTATAGGAATAGCTCATACCCTCGGAGATTTAGTGCTTATCAAAAACAAACATATGCTTTTGTAAATAGCCATCTTCATTAGTTCCTTCTTTTAGCACCCTATGTTCAGCGAGTTCCAATCCAGATTCTGTTCCAAGTGACTCAATTTCTTCCCGCGTATAGTAATTATATACTTTCATGGGATTGCCCGGATTAAATAATGCATTCATTTGTTCATCATATTCTTTAGCTACTAGAATGTTTGTCCTCGGAGTCGCTATTTCTTCATGGATAATTAACTGCTTCGAAGTTACCCTTGCCATTTCCTTAACCACTCTTTCCACTAACGCATTAGACTCAATATGGTGAAGAACGAACTGAGCATAAACCACATCGAAGAGGTTATTTAGATAGGGCAAAGATTCAGCAGAGGTTAATGTAAAGGGAATTTCGGAAGTTGCTGGATGTCTTGAATCATACACATCAATCTGAGTCACTATCGCTCCAACATCTTTTTGAAATGAATAGCCAATAAGGCCATTCCCACAACCTACATCTAATACGGTCTTATCTCTCATTAGGTCCCTTATCATTCGATAATATGGCTTCCCTTGTATCGATGCGAGTATTTCTGAAATATCAGTTACCATTTTTCAATAAAAAACTATCAAAAAAATTAATTATAAATCTTTCTTTCTAAATGAGTCTAAGAATTCATTAAGGGAAGAAGCAAACTCATGAGCCTCTCCTTTTACAAGGTTGATTTTATGCTTCTCTTCATAATCTCGAATAGCATAAAATTCTAATTTACCCCGAGTAATTTGTTTTGTATCGGTTTTACCGTCCCATTCTTCTGTTACGGGGAAGCCTGCATTTTTTAGATCTGGATCCCACCCACAGTCTAATTTTATCCAATTGTCACCCCGTTTCATTTCAACAATCTTATGAGGGAATAGAGTTCCAGATTTTTTAAGAATGCCTAAGATTGAATTAGGTAATGGTAAATCAGCCCAGTTAAAAATAACCATGGTTATTCTAACTTCTATCCCCATTTCTTCCAAAAATTTTTTCAATAGGTAAGTTTTATGCCTACAGTCACCACATTTAAGAGATTCATCTATCTCAGCCTCATCAAACCTACACACCTTGTAAGGAATTTTTTGTACTTTGTGAAAAATCTCGGATATTTCATTTATCATATAAACTATCCTTCCTCAAGCTTTAAAAATGAATCCTATCTGTCGTTTTTATGAATATACGACAAATGACCTCAGAGGATGTTCCATATTGTATAGCTGTAATACAAGCTTGTTTAGATAGATCCGTGAAGTATGATCCAGAGATTATTTCTTTTTTTAAGAAAAGGTATGATGTGGAATATCTAAGAGAAAAAATTTCAAGTGGGACGTTTTATGTTGCAGAAGCTCAAAGAGAAATTATCGCACTTGGAGGGATTGAAGAGAGCTGGATAAAAAAGATGTTCGTTTCTCATGATAGGCAAGGTAAAGGAATTGGAGGACTAATAATTGATCGACTTGAAGAAACTGCAAGAATCGAGGGTAGGTCAGAGGTGCATCTGTATTCATTTCCAAACTCTGAACAATTTTATGAGCGCAAAGGTTATGAGCCTATTGAGAGAGTCGTCCTCAAACGGGGAAATCTAGACATCTGGACATTACATATGAGGAAAACGCTATAGCAACCTTTTTAAAATTATTTTAATACGAAACTATATGAAAATCGGGATTAAAACAAGAGCATCAGCATTGATTTTTGAAGATGGAAAACTGATGGTCACAAAACACGATGTCAAAGATTATGGAGTTTATTACTTACTGCCGGGTGGAGGTATAGAACTTGGAGAAAGCCCAAATGATGCAATAATTAGAGAGGTAAAAGAAGAATGTGGAATTGATGTAGAAGTCGAACGACTTGTCTATTATAAAAGTGGTTATACTGACAAGGATAATTATCTAGATCTTCTTTTCCTTTGTAAGAAAACCGGGGGAAAAATTAAATCTTCAATACCAAAGATTATCAAGAGAAAGATTGGTAACTGAAAGGGCGCTTATGAATTCACTCAATGAAGGCGAGACTGGAGTTATATTGTTTGACAGATCATTTATTTCTCGATATTTTACGATGCAACAGTATGTTCCAGGAATAACTCTCGAAGATGCACTAAAAGCTGTTAATCCGAAGAATGGTAAGGTTGTAAAGCCGATTATACCCGATGTTACCGTTGTGCTTAAATTAAGTAAACAAACATTACTTGAAAGATTGGAACATGGTTCGGGAGAAGGCCAAAACATTAGAAAAAGAATAGTCACAGAACATTATGATTTGTATATGGCACTAGTTAAAGAAATGGAATCGCGAGAAGATGTTGTTGTAATTGATGGCGAAAAAGATTTAGCACAAATTGATAAAATAATGAAGGGGATCTCTAACAATGAATAAATTTCAAAGAATCTTTTTCGATATGGACGGAACGCTACACCCCATTAGGCAGGAATCTTTTATTGTTTCTCCAGTCCATGATCAGATGGTTAAACGTTCAATTGTGTATCTGATGCAAAGGTTGAG
>CAYSGT010000025.1:9600-12916 GCA_964430805.1 Candidatus Woesearchaeota archaeon | reverse complement strand
TTCAGAAGCCAAAATTTCATGTAAAGGAGTTCCAGTGAAAAAGTGTCCTGCGAATTCAGCACCAGTAGTTTTACCAATACCAGGAGCACCAGTTACTAACATTGTTCCGTGATTAAGAAGCGATGTAAGCGTAGCAAATAGTAAAGGCGAAGCATAAGCTTTCTGTCCTGGCTTCAATAAAGGAATATCATATCCAGCACCACTAGCTAACGCAAGCAATTCAGGAGATTCAGGAAATACATCAACATTAGTATTAACATATAATCCACGGTCTCCAATTAGGTCATAAAGAGCTCTTACTTTTTGTTGTTCGGTTAGTTTATCAGTTTCCATTATCTCTCCCTGTCTTAATCCATCCATCCCAAAGTTTATTTTCTTCGTCTGAGATAATGAATCCGAGGTCTCTTATTTTCTTCCTCATCTCAACTGCTTGTTCTGGATCGTGAGCCCTATATTCAAATACTCTAAATGGAGCCATATCTAAGATATATTTTACTTCTCCCTCATTAACTTTTAATTGTTCTCTTAATCCATCTAATGATTGTGGAACAGGTAATCTAGAAATTTGCTTGCTTTTTCGATTATAAAATTCTGCTCCTTTAATTTTTCCAGATTCTAAAAACTCCTTAACTCTTACAGCCTTAGGTTCGTCGTCTGAAAGGTCAAAATCTTCTATGTCTGACCCAAATAAGTGTGTTGTACCAAATCCAGTATAATCTTGATTACTTAGAATAATATCTTTTTGCATATCTACGACTACCAATCCATAATCATGGGGTGCAAGAAATGGATGAGGACCATATACATCAGACATACCTTGTTCAAATTTGCCATCTTTTTTATGTTTAAGATAATCATCCCTCATAAATTTCCAAGTTTCTAAATACCTCTTCAAATGATTAGAATCCTTTCTTAACAACTTTACATTATTTACAAACCAAGGCAAACTATTTGTCCACCTACACATTCTATGTTCCTGACCAGAAGGCTCTCTTAATGTAACTGCAACACTCCCGCCCATTATTCTTCTGCCTCCCTAATTATAGTAAGCTTAATTTCAACAACTGTTTGAGGTTTCAATTCATCACTAAGAAACTTAGGAATAACAATAACTCCTTGCGATCCATGCTTTGCTATCTTTTTCGTTAAAGTGTAGCTTTTTTGTGTTTTTTCAGTCATTTTTCACATATGTTTTATACATATTCTTAATATTGACCCAAGAAATACCTATTTAAACCTTTCTATTAGTGTCACTTTAGAATTACACTAATCTCTTTTTGTTCTTTTATCTCTTCTATCCGTTTCAATAGACTATTTCTTAATATGACATCCTCCGCACCCTAAAGGGTGCGGTTTCCAGATAAGGCTTTGTTGTGGTGGATGTCTTGGTTTCTCACATAGTTTCTTACAACTTCTATCTGCACAAATCCAACAGAAGAAGCAAACTTTCCTCTGCTCCACAAATGTCCTCTTGGATATCGAAGTCTTGCTTTTTCATGTTGCTTGAAGAACCAGTAAGCTGAACCTCCTTTCAAGATTTGTAGAGCTTGAGCAGGACTCATGCTGAAGCTGATTGCCACAGCACAATGCACATGCTCTGGCTGAACATTTAGTTCTATTATTTTTATCTCGTGTAGCGAAGCTACACGTCGTATGCAAGCAGTAATTAAATTTAGATATTCTTGCTTGCCAAACATCTTGTATCTGTATTTTGTGCACCATTCAAAGTGCCACATAGAGATACCAATGCTGTGGTTGTTTCTTTCATAGATCTCGCTCAGTTGTATTTGTTCCATAGTTTTCTCCGCGCGAAGCGCGTTGTCGCGCTCCGCAAAGTTTATTTAGTGAAAGAAAGTTACAACTACAATGATTGTGCAGGGAGTTGCAACAAACTCTCCCTGTTTCATATTCGCAAAACTAGAAAAATATTACTGAAGGACACTACAGCTTAAAAGCTGTAGATATCTTAGAAAGTATTATGAGTATTAGCCCATTTTGAATAACCAAACCAACCCTGAAGTTGTTCAATGAACAGTTTATGAGGTAATATTCCTTCTTTATAAAGTTCAAGTCTTCTTTCAAAGGTTTTCATGAATTTTCTCCTATTCTTCTGTCTTAATATTTTATAATGATGGAAAATACGATAGCCTAAGAACGTAGTCCCATCACGTAATGGAAGAATTTTTGATTTATCTGGATGTAATTTTATTTTTAATTTGTTAATAAGAAACTCCTCAATCATTTCTTTTTGAACTTCTAAAAGACGCTTTTTCTTATGTAAAATAACAAAATCATCTACATATCTGATGTATTTACGAGCTTTCAACTGATGCTTAACAAAATAGTCCAATTCATTTAAATAGATATTAGCAAAGAATTGGGATGTATAATTTCCTAAAGGCATTCCTATGCCTTTAACTTCATCTTCAAAATTTTCTAAAATCTGCCTTATTAGCCAAATGACTTTATTGTCTCCAATTTTCTTTTTTATAATCTTAATTAATACTTCATGATCTACAGTGTCAAAATACTGCTTTATGTCTGCTTTTAAGCAATAGCCTTGTACTAAATTATTTTTTGCACTGTTCGCCCCCCCCCCCCGAATCCAAGCTTGAAATTAGCATTCCATTTTTAGAAACCTTTTTTTTAAAAAAATCAAACCGATCAACAGCAGGCTTAGTTCCTTTGTTTATTCTACTTGCATATGAATCATAAATAAATATTTTCTCAAAAATAGGTCCAATAATGTTGATTATAGCATGATGAATAACGCGATCTCTAAAGGCTGATGAGTGAATTGTCCTTGTTTTCGGATCCCTTACAATAAATCGCTTAAGTGGTCTGGGCTTATAAGTAAAATGAATTAGTTCAAATTGTAATGCTTTAAGGTTCTTATCTAAATCTTTCTCAAATTCAATAATGAGGTAATTTTTTGATTTTCCTCTTTTTGCTTTTTCATAAGCAACCAATAAGTTATGTAGAGAACAGACTTTTTCATATAAATTCTTGTATGTTTTCATAATAAAATAATCACCAATATATCAAAATTCTTAATTGAACGTTTAAACTTATAGTCTTTTCAAATACATACCAATGAGTCAAATATAACTTTAAAAGTAAACTTTCTTAGAAATTATGCCCTAGAGGGCTTATCATATAAAACCGCAATGCGGAGTCCCGATAAGCAAACAAAAGGCTACACGCAAGTTCATAGTTCCTTGTAAAAGGACATTAAATACAGCATCAATAGTTAGTAATGATGAAATAACCCTGGGAAAGTTAGGAGTGAAATCTAAAGGTGCAGTGATACAAGATG
>CAYSGT010000025.1:3614-9590 GCA_964430805.1 Candidatus Woesearchaeota archaeon | reverse complement strand
TCGCGAGGTTCAATGCGAATTCCGATAGGACTAACCTTAATTGCGATAGGGATCCTACTAATGTGAATTCGCATCTCGGAATAACCTTCCTCTAGGGGTTTATTTATTAAAAGTATAAATTTTTAATAAGGCTAAGGATGACTCTCTAATGAAAAATATTGCAGAAAGAGCTGTAGACTGCGCTGAAGAGTCAAATAAAATAGCTAAGACTTACGATGAAATTATACCTGCTTACTTCTTCTTAGGATATACTTTGGGAGAAGAAAAATTTAAACTAAATGAGATTAAAGACATTAAACTTAGGGAAATGTTAATGGAGTTATATAATAAGGGAATGAAATTTGTAAAAGATAAAACTGTTAATAAATTTTGTAAAAAATGCAATAAACCAATAAATCTACAAGAGGCGGTTAAATTCTGTCAGTTTTGTGGAGAGAAAATAGTTTAATTTGAATTATTTTGTTAATGTGGATAAAATAAACTCAATCTTTTTGTCTAATGAATTAATAAGCAGCTCTATTTTATCTAATTGAGAGATCTCTCTTAACTTTTTTCTACAAAAACCAGAGATGGTGAAACCATCTTCATTGGCCCGTTTTTTAAGGCTATTCAATAAATCGGTTTCAAGATAGAAATGAATTTGAGCATTCTTTTTCATTAGAAATTCTTTTTTCAAGTTTCTGTAATAATGAACTTAACCTGTCTAAGTATGAAATGTTTAACTGAAAATTGCCCTTTAGCATTAGCCTGCATAGCTCTGCTAAAGTAATATTCTTCTCCTGAGCTTGTTTTTTAAGCTTTTCAATAGCTTCGTATTCAATTCTTAGGTGTATTTGATAGGTTTTTTTCATTAGATATTCCAAAAATGTCAAAGTTGTCTGTAATAAAAAGAGGCAATTGACTAGATTTATTTGATTCCAGATACTTAATTATAAAATTTTTCAAAGTGGAAAAAACATCATACTTTTCTTTTTTAATCCTTTCTAACATTTTTCTATCCGGATTAGAATTACCAAAAATAATTCCTGTAATAATGGCCTCTGCAGCAAGCTTCTCTAGATCTATGTCTGCCATAAATTTTAAGATGATTTTATAGTTTAAACGTTTTATTCTGTTTTAACAATTATTTTGAGGCACTGATTTATAGATTAATGAAAAATGCTTTTTTAGAACATTGCTAGACAAAAATTATAATTAAAAGATAGTCCCTATTTGGACTCTTTCTCGTTCACAATTTCGCGGAACGTGTAGCCATTCAAGAGACCTCAGGCTCCATTATTTCATTTCGCCTTGAGCTAGGCGAAAAAAAAGAAAAATAAAAAACCCTCTTGCGAGGGGAAAAGTTAATTCTCAGTCAAAGTAATTACAGAATACTTTTGACGAGGGTCGCCTGCTGAACTGCGTCTTTTGACGCCACAGGCATTTTGCCAAAGCTTGCGAGTTCGATTCCATCGAAAGCCAACTTGTTTGAGGAAGGTGACTTCCTCTTGGCTTAATCTCTCGTTGAACTCAGCCCAAATCCATGCGCCGACTGCGTAGCAGGAGCTCACTAGTTTTGGATTGTAGTTTCTAACAGAGTGGATAACTTCGTCAAGTTTAGAATTACTCTCTTGTGTAGTTTCCATTGTTTCATTACCTCCTTTCAGTTTGTGAAGACGTTTTTTTGTCATACTGAAACCGACCCAAGCGAGTGCCATTTACGGTTTGAGGAATCGAGGTATCCCACGTTCCGACCTGCAAGGGCAAACTCTAAATGGCAAACTCGCAAGGTGAAAGAAGACAAAAAAATCGAGCAAGCTAGAAAGAGGATAAACAAAAAACGAACAAAGAGTAAAAATTAACGAAAGAAGTTATCTAGAAACTACCAAAACAGAGTCTACTTAGAAGCATGGATGAAGAGATTAAGCGGATTAAGTCGCTTGAGTGAACGAGCAAGAGACAAAATGTCTAAAATAAAGCAGGCACGACAAAAAGATTATGAGAGAATTAATCCGAGCAAGAGGGTTTTTTCTGGAAGATAAAAAAGCATAAGGCTTAATTATATTGAAATAATGTATGATTATGACAATTACAATTATCCTTCTATTAATCACTTTATTTTTTCTTATCTATATGCTTATTTTACTTTATCACAAAAAGAATATATCTAATAAACAGTCAATTATCGAATCATCTTTCTTAATTTGGATACTCTTCATTTTTTTGATTAATGTGTCTGGTTTTTTTCAGCCAGTTGTTAAAGAGCAACCATTTCTTGGAGAAGGAGTAGAATCTGTCAGAGGTTTCAGCTCTCCAAATTATACATTACAGATTGTTGGAACTATCATCTTTTGGTTAAGCACAATCTTATTTATTATAACTTCTCTTTGCATATCTAGGGAAAGAAGAAAATCCATTATAAAATGGGGATTAATTGGTCTATTCTCAAGCATATTTATCTTTGGTCTACTTAAATCGATTCCAAATAGTCTTACTGAATTTTTAGGCAGATTAATTTTTATAGGGTTTTTCAATTCTTCAGAGCGCATGGGTGACGGAGCAATAATTCTAATCTACATTATACCGTTTTATGGAGCCATCGCAGGTTCAATTATCGGTTTCATAATAAGCTCATTAAAAGATAATAAGAAGTTTTATCAAAAATCAGGGCTCTATCTTTTTTTAGTTCTATCCACCATAATGTTGACATCTGCGATTCTTCCAGTAGGAACTTCTGATTCCTTTAATGAACCTTCTATTTATCAAAAAAATATATGTGAAAAAATACAAGGTTGTAATTATCTTGAATCAGAAAAATTATGTGCAGAGTCTGATTTGCCTTATCCAAGAACACCTTTAAATGACTTACCTAATGAAATAATTTATACGTGTGACACCTTTAACATCAATTCCGCACAATTAACAGAAAAAGACTTAGTGGATGGGAAATGTCCCATTGAAATAAATGGTGAAATTGTTTATCTAGACCCATATCCGCACCCCCTCTATTTAGGATATCACTTAAAGAATAACAAGATTTATATTAGAGACGAATTATGCGGAGAGGCAGGCAAGTTTAGGTATATTATTTCGTGCAATTGTTAAAACAATAATGAAAATAGACTATTTACCTGCAATCTTCCAATAACCACTTTTTGCAGAACCAATTCTCTTAAGCAATTTCACTTTTTTAAGCGAAACAAGATGTTTTTGTATTGCTGAATATCTGACCACTTTCAGTCTTACCTTCTCCGAACTTTTCTCCGAACCATCTCCGAACTGCTCAGTTTTATCTATTTAGTTAGATTTACAGTCACCCTTACAGTCACTTTTGCAGTCACCTGTCCTTATCTTTCTTTTTATACAAACTACATTATTCAAGGTTTATTATAAGTGTATAGTATATTATACACTTTATACCCCTCAACTGTATAGTATGTTATACACCGTGTTGTTTTTTAGGAATCATAACACAGTTTCAAAATAAGAGATATATTAAATTAAGCAAAACAGAACATTTATAAGCACTGTATTATTAATCATACATATGTATTATGGATAATACAATGAGTAAAACTGAAGACATAGCATTAAGTGAAAACAGGTTCAGGATACTGGAACTATTTACCAGAGGGTTTGATAAAGAATATTATGTGAGAGAAGTAGGTGTTCTTCTTAAAATAGGACCTCAAACAGCACAACTTAATCTGGAAGCATTAGAAAAGCTAGGGATACTAGAATCTGCAACTAAAGGCAAGATTAAGAACTATAAGTTAAGAAGCAACTCTATCGTTAAAGAATATATCAAATTTACCGAGATTTTCAAAAATATTCGCTTCCTTGAAAAAGATGATAGAATTAAAGAAATAATATTTAAAATTAGCCCTAATATTGAAGGGATTGGATTAGTTTTTGGTAGTTATGCGAAAGGAACTCAGAAAGAAGACTCTGACTTAGATGTATTTGTAATAGGCCCATATAATCAAAAGGAAATTGAAAAAATAAGTGAGTTATATAATATTAAGATAAGTGTAAAGAACTATACAAATGCACTTTTTAGAAAAGAGATAAAGAATGATTTCCTCATCAAAGAAATACTTAATAACCACATAGTCTTTAAGGGAGTGGAAGACTTTATTGAAATAATCTATGGACAACAAACAAATTAAATGGTGTTGTAAGAAAAAGAACGGAATAAGCTTAGTTGAACCAAGCAAAAACCTTTCTCTAGCTTTTATAGAGAAAGCGGAACGTTCTTTGGAGGAAATGAATAATGCAAAGTACATTGAATCTAAACTCAATTTTGCTTATTATGCAATGTATGAAGCAGTTTATGCTGTTTTGCAAAGAATAGGAGTTAAATCTGAAATTCACACATGCACCTTAGAGTTTATGAAAGTCTTTTTATCAGAGCATTTCACGCCAGAGGAATGCAAGTTTATCGAAAAATCTCACGATGCTCGAAATGATGCTACTTACTATGTAAATAGAAAAGTAAAAGACCAAATGGCTAATGATATGCTGAAGCGAGCTTCTTCTTATCTAATTAAATGCAAGTCTATATTAGATAAAATAACTGAAAATAAAATAAAAAGTGTAAGAGATGAACTCAAAAAGCTTAGTTAGAGGCTAAAACCTTCTCAAAATACGAAACTGGTTTAATATCAGTTACAGTTGTTTTATGTATTAGCCACTTTCCATCTTCACTCTTAGAAACATAGCTTTCAATAATAGGCTGTTTCAACAGCTGTTCTATTTTAGTTACGCTTAAGCTTGCTTCTTTAGATTGTTTTTTATCAGACATTTTTCGCAAATACCTCCTTTCAGTTATAAATATACAAAAACGAGCCACGAAAAAGGAATTGAAGTTTTCGAGAAACTGAAAATTCTTTTTTAAGGCGAGTTGTGAGCTCCGTTTGTGATTACGAAACATAGTGAAGTAATGACAACGTCTTATCTCGAAAATAAAGCACGGAACTTGTGAAGTGCGTATTGAAGAGATAGAGCGAGGAGCGAAACAGTGGGGCTCGGAGCACGCCACTCTACAACTCAAAAGTGCGTAGAGCCCTTTAGTCGACTGGTAAAAACGGCTATAAACCTCAAAATATAAGCTATTAAGGCTTAAAACTACAAATTGAGGTATGGTAAATTTCATGCTTTTTTGCTCCATTTTTCAAATTGTTTAATGAATGTTTTTCTAGTGAATGTCTTACCAAATTTATTGTAAAATCTTGCAAATTCTTTATTAGTCACTACAAAAAACCAATTATCTCCAAATTCGTTTTTTAATAAAACAACTTTTCCCTCTAGTTTTTTCTTGTTAGTTGAGTAAATTATACCTGTTTCAACTTCAACAGCATATTTTTTATTATCTTTAGAAAATACTATATCTGGCTTAGTAGTCTCAAATAATTCAAGACTATCTGTAAATGGTTTAAGGTATTCTGTTATATCTTGAATTAAGAAGAAGTGTTCTAACGATTCTCCTCTGCGTGGCTTAAGTAAGTATTGTTCTCTTTTACCTAAAATATTCCAATGTCTGCTTTGAATATAGCCTTCTCCAAGTAAATATGTGATTTCTTCTGGCTTTAATCCATTACAATTGTAAAATCCTTTCTTTTCATCAATAGTAATGTTTACGGAAGGTTTTTTCGCCCTTACAGGTTGCTTCAAAACCTTGTCAGCTTCCAAAGAGCCGCTTTTCTGTTCAAGAAGTTCATCTGGGTTAGTTGTAATTAGCTTATGCTCTTCAGCAGATGCCACAATCTTGATTTCGGAATGTTCATCATCCATCAATAATATTCCTTCTCCTACATTCGCAGTTAAGAGAAATGATCTTTCAGAAGCACTAAGGAAAAAAGTTTCTTGAACGTTTTTGATAACTGCTGGCTTTTGCCTCATTAGTAAAGTGTAAGAACTATTTGCTAAAACAGACTTTCCAGCTTGAGATTCTAGCATTCCTTCGACTTCTTGGTTAATAAGAAATAATGCTAAATT
>CAYSGT010000025.1:0-3604 GCA_964430805.1 Candidatus Woesearchaeota archaeon | reverse complement strand
TCTTCAGTTCTTCCTAAAAGCGACCATGCTTCATCAATAACTAAAAGCTTTCTTTCAAGATTTTCCTTCATTTTCATATAAACGTAATCAAGGACTAGAAACATGATTACTGGTTTGACTTGTCTAGGTAGGTTTCCAATATCAAAACAAACAAAATCATTATTGAAATTGATATTAGTATGTGTATTCAGAAATGAAAATACTCCATCAGTATACATGCTCATTCTATTGATTATGCTTCTAATTGTGGATTTTTCCATAGTAATCGCTCTTTTTTCCATGTCCTCTAGAATTTTGACAACATCACCTAAAATTGGAGGTTCATTGTTCCAAGTGGTTTGGTCTTCGGTAATTCCTTTTTTCTTGTAAGCTGTTGTTAATGCCTTATCTATGAAAGATTTTTGAGGTTCTGTAAGTTCGCCGAGCATAATAGGCATCAAATCCATTAATGCGAGGCGTTTCTGGATATACTCATGTCCCATCAAATCTAAAGGATTGATTATAGTTTCAGATTTAGCACTTAGGTCTACTCTCTGACCGTTAAATCGCTTTACCAGTTCGCGATATTCTCCTTGAGGGTCTATAACCATTACTTTCGTTCCAGTTAGCAAATAGCGAGCTATCAAGAGCTTAGCCATGTAGCTTTTACCAGAACCAGAGCTAGCTAAACACATTCCGTTTGGGTTGCTCAATTTAAAAATATCTTTGATTATTGGAATATTATTTCTATTCAAACCAAGCCATACTCCACTCTTATCGGCTTGTAAGAACGATGAAGTAAATGGAAAGAAAGCAGATAACGGCTCTGTGGTTATGTGTCTTCTTATTTTTAGAGAGTCAATAGCTAGAGGACTACAAGACTGAAAACCTTGAATCATTCTAAATGATGGCTGTTTTGGAATAATTAGTAATGAATTAAGTTCTGCGTAAATCCTTCTTGTTAGTTTATCTAGTTCTTCTTTTGAGTTTGCACGACAGTTAATGTATAAACTAACTTGGAATAGTTTTTCTTTACCTTTCTGTAAGTTTCTAAGAATATTCTCTGTATCTTCATATTTTATCTCTAAACTAGGGTTGAGTATTCCTTTTGTTTTAGAAGAGTAGAGATCAGCACGTTGTTTTTGGAGCTCTTTGTTAAGAAGAACCATAGTCATTTCAATATCATAAGGGTCAATATGTAACGACAAGTCAAAATCTCCTAAACTGCTTACAATTTTATCTAAAAATCCAGATTCTACACTTCTAGGGTATCCGTGAGCATAAATAATTCTACTATGTAATTTTCCATTCTTTAAGTAAGAAGGAAAGTTTTCTATTTTTTCAGGTAGCAAACTGCCTTTCTTTGAACAAAAGAAACGTGTAACAATTTCTTTAAGCTGGTCGTTTTTCAGTCTTGAACTCTTAAGACCTATTGCATCTATTTTCTTCTGACATATTTGCAGTTGAACTAAAAGGTCGTTTCTTTCTGGAATAATTAGGTAAAATGTTCTGTTAAGAACATTATGTTGGACTGCCACAGATTCTAGTTCTGATTTGTAATGTTTAAACAAATTCTCAAATTTACCATTTTTCTTAACTTTTGAATCTAATTCTGTAAAATATTCATTTAAGTCAAGGCTTTCTGTGTTCATCAATATTTGAATAGGAAAATCTATGCTATTGATAAACTTTTGAAACATTCCTGTAATTGCTTCTTTTGAGCCATCTGGCTTTATAGAAAAGTTAAGTGGCTCGACCTTGAGAATAGCTATTCTTCTTTTATCAATAGTTTCAATTACATCATTTTTAATGTCTTTAACCAAAACAAATTTAGCCAGTTTATCTGGTTTCACTATTTTTCTTTGTTTAAGCCAAGTATACCAAGCTTTCAAATGATAATCTAAGTCAAGAAAAATAAACCCAATAGCGAGTGCAGATACATTAATTGAAAGAAATATTCTAAAGCCTATTTGCATTTTTGTTTTGAAGAAGATAAATATCAAGATAGGTGCAAAAAGTAAACTATAAGCAAGTTGTTTAAAAGTCAGACCAAAAATGATTTTTTCTTTATATTCTAACTGTTGGGGTATTTCGTAGCTCATGGTTTCACCTTCTTTAGAACTGAGTATACCTTGGTACCCGATTTGATAATTGCAAAGAAAAGCAAGAAGAACATGAAGATATTAATTAGTAAAAATGCAGAGATTAACAAAATTACTTGAAAGTTATGAATGGCTCCGACAGTTGTTAATTTTCCGAATCCAGCCAAGATTATTGAATCTAAAACAGTTACAAATATAGAAATCCCAAGGAAGTTCATTATTAGTGAGCCGTATTGTTTAAGTGGAGGCATAAAATAGAAGAAAATAGCGATAGGAAATAATACGACTCCTACAGCAACAAAGGCATATCTTATTACTAGGATGAGAGAAGTAAGCAAGAGAGTAATTAGATAGGTAAAAACTAAAACAATCCCAATTCCTAAATCAACTATTCCGCCAGTTCCAACTAAAAAGAAGTTTGGATCAACTAAGGTTAATGTGGTAGATGTTATAATTGCCGATAAATCAATAGCTAATTGATAGATAAAGAAAGAGGCTTGAATCAAAACAATCATAATTACTATATTTCTTAGCCATTGCTTTGCATTGTCTCTTTTTTCAGAATCATAACCAGAAATCATAAAATTAAACCCTGTTCCCATTAAGAGAAGTGAATAAAACATTGAAAGAACGTAAATAACAATTACCCACATAGTAAAGAATAGATTGAGATTAACTTGTGAAGATAGCAAGTTAAGAGTCATTTGTAAAAATGGCTGAATGGGGGCGTTTAGAATAGCAAGAATAAACTCAAATAAATTCTGAACTAGACAAGTGCCTAAGTTTGTGAGAGTGCAGGAAGGCATTTCTTGAAGTAAAGAGATTTAGTTAGGGAGAAAAGAAAATAATTGAGAATCAAGAATGCTGTAATCTTACCAGCCAATAAAAATCTAGTATTGCTTATCTGATCTGCCTGCATGGTCAAATTAGATTGAATTAATGAAGAGTTTGGTGGTTGATATGTTAGATATCCATACTCTTCATCCCAAAGACCACAAATAACTTGTTGTTTCTCAGTTTGTGTTAAGCTTTGAGAGTTTACAAAGTTGCAATCTGCTCTCTTATCTATCTGTGTAAAGTTTGAGCAAATTAAATGAGATGGACATGCGACAGCCAGCCCTGCTGGGAAAATCAGGGCCAGGCTTATCGCTAATAAGAAAAAGATTCTCGTTGCTTTCATTTAACTGACTATGAAACTAACCACTAGTGGAGCAGCCCAAATCACCAATAATCCAATAACTACATACATAGTCATGGCTTTGGCATTGTCTCTTTTCTTTGGGTCAGAACCGCTCATCATATAGTTAACACCTGCAAACAATAAAATTAATGCAGCAATTGCAGTTGCGATATACTTTACCATATTATATATCTTCATAACAGGCTCAAGAATTTGGTCGAAAGTTTCCTGTTCCTGTTGGGTTAACGTATGGTTAAGGTTAGGCTGTTGTGCTAGAACCATTGAAGGTAGAAGCAGCAACAAAAGCAAGCTCGCCATAAATTTAGTTGTTTTTATGCTCATG
>CAYSGT010000024.1:0-13231 GCA_964430805.1 Candidatus Woesearchaeota archaeon | reverse complement strand
CTCTAAGTTTCAATCGTGCACCAAATCTCTCTTCCAAACTCTCAATCACTTTACGAACCACTCCGCCAGCATAAGGGTAATCTAAGTCTATATGACTCTCTAATTTAGGTATCTGACCAGATTGAGTGGAATAAACCCTGTGGGGTCCCGCAAGCCAATGAAAGAGATGTCCTTCAAGCTGAGAATCCGCAACATGGGAAGCAACATGGAATTTTCCGAACCCAGATGCCCATCGAGGGATAAATAAAACAGTAGCAGGGGAGGTTGCTCCTTCAGTATTACGAAAACCATGCGGATTATCAAATCGAAGATCTGCCTTTTCTCCAGACGAGTCATCAGCACGCTTATAAGGCACTAAAAGACCGAAACTAGCCTGCCAAAACCCTTCATTTCTCCAAAGATCATTAGGCATCATCTTTGAAGGGGCATTCACAGGCCTTATAGCAGCAAGGTTTTTATCTGCGCAATGAAATCTAATAGGATTACTTTCGCTAGCCTTAATTATTCCAATATAATAAGGTCTTACAGGCTTTCCAAAAATATTATCCTGGTCGGCTGGATCAAGGTAAACGAAATCAGCCAGCCCATTAAGAACTAAAAATCCGTCTCTATAAACAACTTCCTCTTCCCAAGAACATGCACCAAATGGTTTAATCATGAGTTCTCGAACAATTTATCCATTTAATAGCATTTGTATCTTTAGAAATAATCATCGGTGCCATAGCTTTCAAGATTTTTTATCCAAATTAATCAATCGTTTTATTTCTGAAAGCCATAATGTTTTTTGCATTCTGGTCCGGATAAGCCCATGCCTTTTCAAAAGTTTCAAAATCAACCATTCTATCCTTAATCCCAGGTAAACCTGGGTCGTTAATAAAAAATTTATATTTATTATAGCCTTTAACCAAAACAGAGTGTCCCGAATATCCTTCACTTAAGTCAAGAACATGAGAGTTAAGATTGCAGATAATCAAATAACCTTTATCCAAAAAAGTCTTGATTTCCCAGATTGAGGGCAATCTAACTTCAGTGTCTATTTGCTTAATAAACTCTTTAGAAATTTCTATAGCTTGAGGAATATCGCTATTTTTAATCTGTGCTTCAGCAACTTCCTTAGAATAAAATTCAAATAGATATTTCTCACCTTCAGATACAAACTTATTATAGTTAAAGGTTTCAATGTTTTTTACTTCTAAGTTCTGATTAGAACACCACATCAAAGAAGCCATTGGCCAAGTCCATTTACCCGAAACCTTGGCGCTGATAATATCAAGGTCATCAAAAGTATATTCGTTATGCGGAAAAAAGTATTTGAAAATCATCTTTAAGCAAGCCTGAAAGCAGTGAGTGTTATCAGAAGTATTTTCATAAAACGGGACCGCATAATTAACCATAATAGTAATTTAAAATCTATCTTTAAATAAATAGCCCTGCCCGGATTCGAACCGGGGTTTCGGCCGCCAAAGGGCCGCGTCCGTGACCACTAGACTACAGGGCTAAGATCCCACATCTTAACCTTGTCAAGATGCTTAATATTGCTGAATCCGACCTCTTTTAAAAACTTTCGTAACTCTGATTTTTTAGTAATTGTAATGTCTCTTCCACGACTTACTTTAGATACTCCTATGCCTAAAGAAAGTAGGCTCTCCCTAACCGCGTTAAGTAAAACCGGATTATAATTTGTAAATAAGATTTGGTAACTATTTTGATTAGTTAACTTGTATGCCGAACCATCTGTGTCATATAATCCTCTTAAACAAAATTTCAAAAAGTTTTTATTTTGTTTTATCCAATCAGGAATATCTAATAAATTTCTAATCTTGTCTCCTGGTTTAAATCCTTTCATTTGCAAAAAATTGACTAATTCTCTACCAGTTGCAATTAAAATCAGAGCATTGGCATCTTTCTGTTTTGAAACCTTGACATTCACATTAAATAATTTTTCAATTAAGGGTTTTACATAGTTTTCAAGATATAATCTATCATTGCGAGAATCCCCTACAATTCTTATCTGGTAAGTTCCAACTTTATAACTTTTAATTTTTGTGAGATTACCATCTCCAAGCATTATTCCATAAAATTCAGCTAATTCTATACAGTTTTCTGGAAAGTTTATTTCTTTAACATAACCAGCACTCAAATTTTTGCCTCCTTTAGATCTACCCCAATTATCATCTAATTTTTCCAAGACAAAGTTATCAAAATCCTTTCCAGCCAATTTGCACAAAGATAAATATAAGTTATCTGAAAGTAAGATTCTCTCATTTTTTAAATCATTACTAAGATAATGGGAAGAAATCTTAAGCTGAGAAGAAAGTTGACTCCAAGTCTTATCTTTTTTAGCTAAAAAAATTAATTCTTTCTGTTTTCCAGAAGTGAATTTTATTCTCATCAACCAACATGTCTTCAAATTATATAAATCTATTGCTTGACCGCTACACCAATAATAACCAAACCACCAGCTTTAAAAACCCTATGTACCAAAATCAAATATGGTCGAAAAAGCAGATTGGACAAAAATGAAACAGGCAGACGTTGAAAAGATAATTGTAGATTTAGGCAAACAAGGAATGCAACCTGAAAAAATAGGCTTAATTTTACGGGACCAGCATGGCATACCAAAGGCAAAGTTGCTTGGATTAAAGGTGAATAAAGTTCTAGCAAAAAACAAAATAATAGTTGATTCTCAAAAGAACAACCTGGTCAAGAAAATAGAAAAGTTAGGAAGGCATTCAGAAAAAAACCATCACGATTACACTGCAATAAGAAAAGCAGTCATGTATTCAGCAATACTGAAAAAGAAAGAAAAAGTTGCAAATCAATAAATAACCCGACTAATACTCTCAAATGAATAAAAGCAAACTAATAAAAGTAAAATGCCCAAGGTGCAACAATCATCAAACTACCTATGGAAGGGCCACAACAATGGTAAAATGCAATTCATGCAACAAACTTCTTCTTAAACCGCAAGGAGGCAAAGCGAAGATTAAAGCTTTAATAAAAAATGTCTTCCACTATTGAATTAAAAGAAAATGATGTAGTATTGTGCACTGTAGCAAGAATAGAGGGCACAGGAGTTTTTGTTAAATTAGATGAATACAACTTAGATGGAGCAATCACCCTCTCTGAAATTTCTCCTGGAAGGATAAGAAACATTCGTGAATTCGTAAGCATTGGTAAAAAAATAGTTTGTAAGGTCTTAAGAAAAAAAGAAGATCATTTAGAGTTAAGCCTAAGAAGGGTATCCGCAAAGGAAAGAGATTCAATTCTCGAATATTATAAAAGAGAAAGAATTTTCTCAAGTATCTTAAAATCAGTAGTAGGTGAAAAATCAACAGAAGTAGTCAAAAAGATAAAAGATAGCGAGGACTTATCTCAGATAGTTGAAACAGTAAAATCAAATCCAGAAGTTCTAAAGAAATATTTAAGCCAAAAAGAGCTGGACAAATTAAAAGAAATCTTATCTCAAAAGAAGGACACAGAGAAAGTTGTCCAAAAAAAGATACTGATTAAATCAGACCAAGAAAATGGAATAATTAATATAAAAAATGTGCTGGAAACAAAAGAAGCCGATATTTCCTATCTTGGCTCATCAAGTTTTCTGATAAAAGTAAGGGGTAAAGAATACAAAACAGCAAACATCCAGCTAGATAAATTATTAGATTCTATAAAAGAAAAAGCAAAGAAAGCCCATGCACATTTAGAGATAAAATGATATTAAAATTTTACATAAACGAGAAAAGCGAGAAAATATACACTTTAAAAGAAAAACACAACAACAAAGAGACATTAGAAGCCCATTACAAGTTCATCAAATTCAAAGAATAAACGCCACAACAATAATCATTAAATACCAAAAACAACCGACATTTTAATGGAGGACACTCAAAATAAAATCAAAGAATTTAATGATGCTCGTGGGTGGTCAGACCATGGCTCAATAAAAGATCTTCTTCTAAACATGAATGAAGAAATAGGAGAATTCTGGAACCTCATAAAATGGGTAAACGTAGAAAAACAAACAGAATTAATAAAGAATAACAAACCATTATACGAAGACTTCATAGGAGATATGATTTATCTTATCCTAAAAATCTCATATTTATGTGAGGTAAACTCAAAAAAATCAATAAATGATGTATTAAGTGAGTATGAGTCTAGATTCCCAATCAGTAAAGTAAAGGGTAGCCATGCAAACCTAAAAGCCGGTGGTTTCGACGGCAAATACGAAAACGAAAAATGAGCAATACATTTGCTTTAAGAAATGTTGCGGCACACTATCACTTACCTTTCTTTATATTGGCGCAAGGATTAGAAAAATATATTCAAGGAAGAAAATTAGATATACAGCCGACAACCATTCCAGCAGTAAGTAAACTTTTTGTAGAAGCCTATGAATGGTGTCGCATTCATGGAAGACTTCCTGCGCTCCCTGAAGAATATGGGGAAATAGGAGCCAGTAGAAGACATGGAGTATCAGCAATGGTAAAGTTAGAACAATTATACAAAAAAGCTACAGGAAAACAATTGAAGGAAGAAAGAGAAATTGGCATAACAGCAGTAAAGTTTTTAGGATTGCTAGAAAACCTAGCAGTAGAGGGGGCCAAAGAAACTAAAGCAGAAAGAGAAAAATATCAAGTATTACTGAGATTTAGCAATGCACTTATACAAGAAGCAGAATGTGAAGGAAAGTCTCTAGGAAATGAAGATGATGAATAAGTCAAAATAACTTCTTTTGTTTACTTTTCTTAGTTTCTGTAATTTTAATGTGGGTTGGCAATATCAGCTGCCCATATTCTCCGTCAAAGCCGGGTTTAACCCCAAGTTTTCCTTCTCTATTAAGCATAATTAATTCAATAAGGGTTTCGTCAGCTCCAGATAACTTCAGTTTATCAGAACTAGCATCAAGTAATATTTCAAACTCGTTTCCAAATTTTGAGAGCATTGGATCATAAATTCTCCAAACTTTAGGAGATTCAACCTTAGTTCCAAGCTGTACTGCAATTAATTCATGTAAAGGCAATATTTTGTAAAAAGGTTTAGCGTCATGAGGTTTGTAACCTTCTTTTTCTTTAGCAAGTGCAACTATTCGATCATCAACACCTATGGTCAAAGGCTTATTGCAAACAGGGCAAATTCCATTGAGTTTTTTAGTCTCAACAGGTGAGCATGAAAAATTGCAATTGCGGTGGCCTGAATAGTGATATTTACCATATTCTGCAGGGGTTTCTATTGTTCCAGTTAAACCATTGCCGGTTCTAATAGCTTTGATGAGATTATCATAACTCAATTTATCAATTTCAAGTATTGTAGCTTCCCTGCCAAATCTCCAAGGCCAATAAGAATGAATGTCGCTAAAACTCACAATATTCATTTTTTCTTTGAGTCTCCAAAGCATTGAAGGGTCAGCAGACATTCCGCTTTCAACAGCATAAATATGTTTGACCTCTTCTTCAAAACAATCAGTAAGCGAATCAAATCCAGAGTCACTTCCAAATAACCCAAACCACGGAGTCATACAATGAGCAGGGATAATCTCAATCAAATCGTTTATCTCTTTTAAATCGTGCACAAACTGCTTGCAAGTTATCCCAAAAATAGGGCGGCCATCATAGTCAATCCTTCCTTTACTTAATAGATATTTTATTATTTCATCAACAACCTTGCCATTAGGAGCAAAGACAAGTAAGTGGACTGCGCGTCGCCCATCTTTAGCAAACATAAGCGAAATCTCGGTCTGCCAAATAAAAGCGAGGTCTTTTCCAACTTCTCTTTTACTACCCTTGAGCCAAAGTATCCCATTTTCATCCTCCTCAAGTTTTTCCTTTATTTCTACATTCCATTTAGGATGTTGAAAATCTCCTGTGCCAATAACATTAAGCCCTTTTATCTTGGCCCATTTATTCAAAGTATCTATATTCAAATCTTTAGAAGTTGCTCTAGCATATTTAGAATGTATATGAAAATCTACAATAAACCTTTTTCCTTTTGCTTTTGGAGAGGCTAAAGATTCATCAGAATCTTTTGAATCATTTATTAATTCCATAATAAATCAAGAATAATATGGGGATTTAATAATCTATTCATGTTCTTTTAAATCAATTAACGCACCATTACCTAAATAAGAAATAGTTATTTCTTTCCATCGGTCATAATGAGGAATACCGCTAATTTTTTTAATTGTTTCAATATTATGAAAAGTCCCGTTCTTCACAGCAGTTTCAATATCAAAATCAGAAGGCAAGGAAAGCAAAGGGTGGGAAGATGGAATAGCAGTCTTTAAAAATGGGAATTTAACAGGCAGCTCTCCTATTCTTTTTACATAATTGGTTGCAGGTTCTATAAAGTTAAGATTCCCCGCAAAAACCTCGTGTAATGCCTCACAATAAGCATCAATTTTATCGCAATAAGAAACGACCTGCGCCTCGGGGCAATCTTTATGCAGAGCGTGAAGAAGTAAATCTTTGTAGTTAAACCCATTCACATTTTTAGGCCACCTATCCGCTAGCACCTCAATAGCCTGCATTTCCGCAAGTTCTACCCCTTTTAGTTGTTCAGGAGTCATCCTTTCTTTAATATATAGTTGAACATCTCCGGTGATAATTTCAGCATCATCGTGAACCAAAGCAAGTGTTAAAGCTTTTTTAGAATCAAAATCCGGAGATTCAAACTGTTCAAGGACATCCTTAACTAGCAAATGTACTCTCTTTGAATGCAAAAAAAGATTGGTCCTATAAAACATAGGCGTCCTTTGAGGCATATCGTACCTAATAATTTCCCGTAAAGCTTGTGCTCTTCCAGTAAAGCCATCAAAGAGATTAACACTAAACATAAAAAACTTAATTAGATCCACTATTTAACAATTTATACACAAATAAGTTTCTTAGTAAACTTACTTAACACTTCGCACCCATTCTTAGTAACAAGCACATCATCTTCTATCCTTATCCCATATTTACCTTCAACATACTCCCCAGGTTCAATTGTAATTACCATTCCCTCTTTCAAATTAGTTTTATTATTTGTAGAAACATAAGGTTTTTCATGAACTTCAATTCCAAGCCCATGGCCAAGACTGTGAATTAATTTTTGTTTTAACTTCTTTTCAGCTTCCGCGCATAAGTCTGCAATAATTAATCCAGGCTTAACAAAACCTATGGCTCTTTCTTGCTCTCGCAGTATGTCATAATAAATTTTTTCTTCAGTTTTAGTAGGTTTGCCATAATAGACAGTACGAGTAACATCTGAGCAATAACCGCTATATTTTACTCCGAAATCAATAACGCAAAAGCCAGAATGTATCTTCCCTTTGGGTTTATGATGAGGTATAGCTGCATTAGGCCCACTAGCAACTATAGGCTCAAAGGATTCAACACATCCCCTTATTCGGGCTTCGTAAACTAAGTATGCTGCTGCCTCTTCTTCTGTCTTAAAATTTTTAAAATTTTTAAGAAATCCCTCCAATATTTCATCAGTTATTTTACAAGCTTTCTGAATTTTATCTATTTCCTCTTTATTTTTAATTGCTCTAATTTCTTCCATAAATTCAGTAATATCTACTAGATCACACTCAAATTTTTCTTTTAACATGTTAAATTCAGTAACAGTAGTATTATCAAAATCAATTCCTATTTTCTTAGTGGATATGCCAAATTCAGCCATTGCCTCAGACAATTTCTTTCCGCAAGATACAGTTACTCCTTTAATCAATTTAGCTTCACTTAAATCGCGCGTTGGAACGTGAATTATTGCTTTTCCAATTTCAGGAATTACTAAAAAACCAGCACCATTATACCCAGTTAAGTAAAATAAATTAGGGTTGGGAGATTCACCAGTAGTAAATATTAAGCAATCAATATTCCTCTTTACCAATTCTTCCTGTAATTTTTTCATGTAAAATTAAAAATAGCAATCTTTAAAAGACTTCTTAACAGAAATAACATATAATGGAAAAAACATTAGTACTGCTAAAACACGATTCAGTTTCAAGAGGCCTAGTAGGCAAAATAATTACTAGATTTGAAGATATTGGGCTTAAAATAATAGCCATGAAAATGATCCTTCCAGATGAAAACTTAGCAAAGAATCATTATTTTCTAGATGAAGAATGGGCCAGAAATGTATTTGAAAAAACAAAAGCAGGCTATGAAAAAGATAATAAAAAATTTCCTTATGAAGATCATATGGAATTAGGCAAACAAATTCAAAGCTGGAACATGCTGTTTCTTAGAGAAGGTCCAGTTATAGCATTAATCCTAGAAGGCCACCATGCAATAGAGATAGTAAGAAAAATAGTTGGTTCAACAGAGCCTAAATCTTCAGCTCCAGGAACAATAAGAGGAGATTTTGCGATGATGGAGTCCTATTCTGTTGCAGATGCAAAATCTAGAGTTTTAAGAAATCTCATCCACGCAAGCGACTCGGTAAAAAGTGCAGATAGAGAGATAGCATTATGGTTTAAGCCAGCAGAAATTCAATCTTATAAGAAGGACCTAGACAGACATTTCTAAATAGTAAAACTTAAATTATAACAGCCACTAAGAAAATCATGAAAAACGATATAGAAAATGAAAAATTCTGGAATGAAATTTTAAGCGGAGAAAAAAGAGTCTCAGATAAAGAAGCAAAAAAGTTACAAAAATATGTAAAAAAGATAAGAAAGGAAAATTGGGAAAGAAAAATAGCTAATTAAAAGTAGGCAATATGCATTAACATATCATTAATGGTGACAAAATGGGCAAAAGAGATAAGTTCAAATAACCCAAAAAACCTTGCTAAATTACAACAGGCGTGTAGTGTAGTGGATAGCACGAAACCTTGCGGAGGTTTTAACCTGGGTTCGACTCCCAGCACGCCTATCTCCTCTTAAAAGCAGATAATTGCAAGCTGTGACCGAGGTTCAAATACTTCAACTTGTAAAAGTTGGAGTTACCGATGATATCCATCAGCGAGTACCTCGTGGGGGCGTTGTGTTTAACCTCTTGAAGCATCTACTACTTTTTGAACAACTTGTGCAGTACCTGGCCCAATAATATCAAGCAAATCTTTTCGTTTTTGATCCAAATCAAGCGCTCTAATAGTTCTAAGCATTTCATCGCCCTTTTCACGAGCAAGTGTTTCCGAATCATAAACCGGAGAATAAGTTACTAATGGGCGGAAATTTTTTTCTTCTTGATGACAGATCATGTAACCCCATCCTTGAGACTGTGCCGAATGATAAACTTCTACTGAAACAGGATTCTCCTGAATTATCCAAGCAGTTAATAAACTAACCATAAAATGAGAATAAATAATGTATTTATAAAGATTTATCTTCATTTCTTTCTAAATAAACTAATGTAATATCCATCTATTCTTAACAAATCTTAAACTTGTCCACCACGCACCAATTCCTAGATGCTTGCAGGTATGCACAAATGCAAATCCAAGCATAACGAAAGCGTAAATTATGTGGTCATCTAAAAATGGATGATTGTCTGGAGGAATAAGTCCCAAATACATTAATAATAACATCAAAGAACCACAAAAAGCTCCGAGTCTAATCATAATTCCAAAAGTCAAAGTCAAACCAACAAACAACAGCCCAAGCATAAACAACCAAGAAACTAAAACAGAACTTGCAAGACTATGATAAAAATCGGCAAAAGGACCGTGAACTCCAAAAGTCAAAAATCCAAAAGTAGGACTTCCGCCATTAATCCAAGCCTTCTCACACATATAAGTAACCATGCCAGTTTCTTTATCCAAACAAGTGGCAAAACCTAATCCAATCAATTTGTCAAAAAAAGCCCAAAGGAATATCAAACCCATCGCAACACGAACAATAGCCCAAAAATAATGTCTAAAAGTCAAAGGGTGTCCCTCATCACGAGCCATATTAAGGACAGTTAAAACCAATATAAAAACCTAACTAAATATTCTAGTGATCCAATAGCTGCAGAAAAAATACAGAAAGCGGCGATAGTGGTTCAATTCGTAGAGGTGTTTTTAATTAAGTTTTTCATTTCTTTTATAGAAAGATGCGCTGCTTCATATCTTTTCCATCTATCTTTCGAAAACTTCTTTTTTGTTAATTTCATTGCTTCTAAATACTCATTACCAAATCCTCTTTTTGCAGTAATAGCATCTGCTTTTCTTTCAAATCCCCTCCTATAAACTTCATCTTTAGAACATCTATAAGTATCCCACAACCTTCTAAAAAACCAGCCACCGCGTGCATTAAAATCCACCTGATGTGCAAGTTCATGAGCAATAACTCCATTGATTGCTCGTTCTGGAAATTTCATCTCTCCAATAGTCTTAGGATTATAATAGATATTCTTTGTAATGCTGCTACTTCGCATAAAATGAATTTTATCTGATTGTTTAAATTTAGAGTTTATTTCTGGAAAAGCCTTATCTCTAACTTCTCTAAATAATCCTTGAAAATCCATAATTAAATTAGTATTCAAAGATATTTAGGATTTTCTCTTTAGTTCGCCTTTCCTCCTTCGAGTTTTATTAGTAGTTGCAGCAGCAATTCTCTTAGCAGTTTTCAAAGGTCTGCCCATTCGCAGTTCAGACTTCTTAATATGCTCATACTGCCGTTCGCGTTTCTTAGATTTAACACCTTTTGGCGGCATAAAATAAAATAGTCAATCCAGAATATAAATTTGAGTTGTAAAAATAATACTATTACCAAGCAATCTAATCATCTACTTTGGATTTTTATCTCTTTTAGTATATCTATCAACGATTGCTCTTGCGTCTTGAATAGATTCTTCGTCTTGATGAAAAGTAACCCATACAGTTCTTAATCCTTTTTCTTGTTCAATAGGAAGAGGTGATCTCTCATGCCCCCAAAAAGAAACAGGTCCCTGATATTCTAACATCGCAGTTCCTCTAGCTGTTTTAAATAATTGCCACCCGTAATTACCGTTGGGACCGTGCCTACTGATAAAAGCAATATGATTATTGCCTTGATTTTCTTGAATAGGTGGACCAACAAAAACTTCTTCTCTTAAAGCTCTATAAATAGCAGGCAATTTTTTATCGTTTACTATTACGCATCCATTTTCTGGATTATTACTAGATTCATCATGTGTAGCTACTACTTCTAATTTTGGGGCCATTATTCACTCGCAGGCTCGTCTTTCAGCCCAAGCTGGGTCACAAAGAAAGCAGCCTCATTCTCAGGCAAGTCAGGAGAGTCAACCATCTTAGCAACGCGACTTCCCTGTTTTCCGCGTCGCAAATAGATTCTTACTTTTGCAGCGTGTCCTACAATATGCCCTCCAACGTGGGTCGTAGGATCTCCAAACATCATAGCAGGGTTTGCCATAACTTGGTTAGTGACATAAACTGCAAAACATCTCTGTTCAGCAAGACGAGTAAGAGTATGTAAATATTTGTTAAGTCTTTGTTGTCTATCTGCTAATTGTCCTCTTCCAGTATATTCTGCTCTAAAATGGGCAGTAAGAGAATCTACAATAATCAATCTTATTGGTTCTCCATCTTTAATCAATTCAGCAATTTTATCTAAAAGCAGCATTTGATGATCACTATTAAATGCTCTTGCAACTAAAATATTTTTTAAAACTTTATCTGCACTTGCTCCTAGGCCCTCTGCAATTTGTTTTATTCTTTGAGGAGAAAAAGTCCCTTCAGTATCAATAAAAACAGTTTTTCCATTAGCCCCGCCTTGATCAATAGGCAATTGAGTATTTACAGCGAGGGCAAAACCAAGCTGCGAATTATGCATCATAGTAGGCATATTTCCACCAACAAAAGAATGTCCTTCTGGAACAACAAAATCGTAAACAAAATCGTTGTAATCTACTACCTCAATTGATTCAACAGAATCCCACTTAAACATGTTCATTTCAGATAATATCTCTAGAGTTAAGCAAATCTTATCAACTTTACCCTTTAACTCATTAAGAATCAAACTCTTCAATAATTCAGTTTTATTAGTAGGTATGGAGCGAGAGTAGTAATTTTGCATTGTTTTTTTCTTGACATTCATGTTTGTAGCTAAAGAGTTAAAGGCAAATGGGAGCTTAGAATACACTTGTCTAAGTAAATCCAGAGATAATTCACTAGATTCTAATTTTTTAATTACATTTACGAGTTCGTCCTTAGATTTATGAAACATATTTTCAATTGAATTGAAAGTTTTCTCATTAATCACATTACTTTTAGATCCATTAGTCAAATTTTGATATACTGTTCTATCCAATGTTCTTTTACCAATAAACTTTCTTAAATTGCCCCTATTTCCACCCATACTCTGTTTATATAATTCTGAAATAAAGGAAACTATAGAACGTGGATAACCATAAACGCTATTGTTAATATTGCAATCGAACTTTTTTAGTTTCATTTTTATATATTTAAGCTTCTTCCTATCTTCTCCGCAAATCCGCACGACTTTGAAAATATCTCTTTTTTCTCCTGCAACTCTATCCCTTATACTAGCACTTATTCCAAGACGAAGCAAAAGATAGGTAAGCTGAACAGCTAGTTTATTGCTCTTTGTAGTAGCGGAGATATCCGTATCTGAAACTTCAGCATCTCCATCAAAATAGCCACCTAAAAAAGAGGAAATCACTTCAGGGCGAGATAAAAAGATACCTTCAGGAATAAACTTGCTAGCTGAATTAGACCTATCTACACCATCCATGATAACGCGAGTATTATTTCTAAATAATATTATATATGCGTCAAGCCTATTTTCTAAGACTCTTTTTCTAACAGTTGGAACATATCCAAATTTTTTACTAATATAATCACAAACCCATTGTACTATTGATTCTTCAGTAATTGTAATAGAAAAAGGGTTGCTTGTTCCTTCAGCCACAAATAATCCTAAAAAGTAAGCATCATCTTCATCATATAAACTTTCAGTAATTAGATTAATTTCTCGAGGATAAGCTACTAAATCTCCAACTTTTAAATTCTTAACTTTGTTCCAAGAAACTCCTCCATCAAAGCCCAGTAATTGATGCTCACCTGTAACTTTCAATATTCTTCCTCTTTTAGTTTTTACAAGAAACAATTTTTGTACTTTCTCTTTATACAAATGACTAGCCGAAGTAATTTTAAAATCTCCATTCTGCCATGCAAGAACATTTACAGTATTAAGAGGAATGGTAAATCCATTTTCAAACCCTTCCTCTCCAACCACATTTTTGTATTTCTCATAAGTTTGTTCTATATTCTCAACATGCATTCTAGTATCGTTAAAATACGA
>CAYSGT010000023.1:3134-13324 GCA_964430805.1 Candidatus Woesearchaeota archaeon | reverse complement strand
AAGGAGGTCACAGAGCAGTCAGTAATTGCTAAGTTTAAAATAAAAAATAAAAATGAATATTTTCTAGCCTGGACTACAACTCCTTGGACTTTAATTGGGAATGTTGCTTTAGCTGTGAAATCTGATGCCCAATATGTAAAAGTTAGAAACAATAATGAAGTTTACATTTTAGTCGCAGAGAGAGTTTCTGAATTAACAGGAGACCATACTGTGCTAGAAACCTTCAAGGGTAGAGACTTGGCAAAAATTGAATATGAGCCATTATATTCAATTGAAACTAAGAAGAAAGCTCATTATATTATAGATGATAATGAAGGTGTAACTACAACTGACGGAACAGGAATAGTTCATATGGCTGCATATGGTGAATTTGACTATTCAATGATAAAGAAATATGATTTGCCTTTGATAGAGCATATAGGTCCAGACGGAAAGTTGAAAGAAGGACCTAAAGAATGGATTGGAGCTTGGTTTAAGAAATTAGATAAAGAAATAATTGCTGATTTGACTAAAAGAAATCTTTTGTATAAATCTCAGGCATATACACATAGTTATCCATTTTGTTATAGATGTGCAACCCCTCTTTTTTATCTTCCATTACCATCGTGGTTCATTAATATTCAGAAAATAAAAAAAGAGATTTTGAAAAATAACCAAAAAATAAATTGGTACCCAGAGCATTTGAAGGATGGAAGATTTAAGAATAATATCTTAGCTGCTCCTGATTGGAACATTTCGCGAAATCGTTATTGGGCTTCTGTTATTCCAATATGGAAATGTAGTTGTGGTGAAATGAAAGTTATTGGAAGCATAGAGGAATTGCGTAAAGAGGCCATTAATTTCCCTAAAAAAATAGATTTACATAAACCTACAATGGATAAAGTTAAATTGAAATGCGATTGCGGCAAAGAGATGTCTAGAGTTCCAGAAGTTTTAGACTGCTGGTTTGAATCTGGAGCAATGCCTTTTGCCCAAGTACATTATCCTTTTGAGAAAAAGGAATGGTTTAATGATAATTTCCCTGGTGACTTCATTACAGAATACATCGCCCAGACAAGAACATGGTTTTACTACATGCTTTGTGTTTCGACTTTAATATTTAATAAAAATTCATTTAAGAATGTTCTAACTACAGGGACAATTCTTGCTTCAGATGGTGAAAAAATGAGCAAATCTAAAGGAAATTCCCCTGATCCATTAATCATAATCAACAAATATGGTGCTGACTCCCTTAGATTTTATCTTTTGAGCACTCCAGTTATGGTTGCTGAAGATCTGAACTTCTCTGATAAGGGAGTTGAAGAAGTGCATAAAAAAATAATATTAATTCTGCAAAATACACTTAACTTTTATTCAATGAACTCCAACGGTAAGTTTTCTAGTTCAAAGAAATATACAGTTTTAGATCAATGGATACTTTCACGAACAGCACAGCTAGGGCTCAATGTTACTGAGAGTTTGGAATGTTATGATACTATGAACACTGCCAAAGAAATTTCAAAATTTGTTGAAGATCTTTCTACCTGGTATATACGCAGAAGCAGAGATAGATTTAACGATGGAGATGATGAAATGGCAAGAACAGTATTGAAGAAAGTTTTGCATGATTTCTCTTTAATTGCTGCTCCTATGCTTCCATTCATAACTGAAAAAATATACCAAACAATAAATTCCAAAGAAAAATCAGTACATTTAGATGAATGGCCAAAATATTCTAAAAAAGATATTAATGAGAAATTATTAGATGAAATGGTTAATATAAGAGAAATAGTAAGTCAATCTCTCAAATTAAGAGATCTAAACAAAATACCTGTGAGACAGCCTTTAGCTAGCATAACCATTCCAGGAAATTCCTTCGATGAAGAGCATTGTAAAATTATTGCTGAAGAAGTTAATGTGAAAGAAATAATTTTTGATAAAAAAGCTAAAGAAGTTTCTCTTGACACTACTATAACTCCAGAACTCGAAGCAGAGGGATATGCCCGAGAAATTGCACGCAAGATACAATCTGAGCGCAAGAATAGGGATATGAAGAAAGAAGAGAGGATTACTCTGGAGTTGCATGTAAGCGACAGGCTAAAGAAGCTCCTTGGAGCCCATATAGAATTTATCTTAAAAAGGGTTGGTACTACTAAGATTGATTTCTCCGACGATAAAAACAAAAAATGGATTTTCTTTGCCGTAAAAGGAGAGAATATTGGATTTAACTTTTAAAGGGTAAATTTCTGAAAAGATTTAAATAGTCGAATGCTTTGTTTTGTTTAATGATTATAAATCAAGAATTCTTAGGCAGGCTCAGGAAGATTTTCGATCTTAACTTATACGAGGTAAAAGTTTGGACATCCCTACTTTCCAGAGGAGTTTCGACTGCTGGAGAGTTAAGCACCATTTCGGATGTTCCAAGAAGCAGGACTTATGATATTTTGGAGTCTTTGGAGAAGAAAGGTTTTGTGGTGATGAAACTAGGCAAACCGATTAAGTTTTTGGCTTTAGAACCTGCAGAGGTTGTTGACAGGGTTAAGAAACATATGCTTTCTGTTGCTCATGACAAGACTAAATATCTTGATGAAATTAAGGGCGGGGATGTTTTGAGCGAGCTAGCATCGCTATACGATAATGGAATTAAGTATGTTGAGCCTTCTGATTTGTCTGGAAGTTTGAAAGGTAGGCAAAACATATATAGTCATGTGGATATGATGATAAAGAACGCTAAGAAACAGGCAACTATTATAACAACTGCTGAAGGGCTTAACAGAAAATTTGAGTCTTTGATGCCTAGCTTTGAGAAAGCTAAGAAGAGAGGAGTTGTTCTTAAGATAGCTGCTCCTATAACTTCTGAGAATGTTAAGTTTGCGCGCGAGTTTTCTAAGATAGCAGATGTCCGACATCTTGACAAGCATTTAGGAAGATTTGTAATTGTTGACAATGAGCAAATGGTGCTTATGCTGCTTGATGATAAAACGGTACACCCAAATTATGACTTTGCTGCATGGATTACAAGTGATTATTTTGCTAAGTCTATGAATCAGATGGTTGAGAATACTTGGAAAGATTTGACGCCTGTTAGTAAGTTGAAGATTTAATTGAATTTTGAAGGTTAAGAGATAATTTATAAAGGCAATATTTTTTGGATAAAATATGGATAATCTTGAGAAAGAAATTAATGATGGGTTAGATAGGCTAGAATTAGACAAACAAAGAGCTAGACTTCCTCAAATTTGGCTTTCTCCGACAGACAATAATCTTGCTTTTACTAGGGGGTGTTTACGCGGAGTACTCCAAACTCTTCCAATTAAAACAACAAAGATAAGAGAAGTAATCAATGAATCTGGGAGAACTATTTACAGAAATATTCATGGATATAATATGAGTCATTTGATTGGAACTGCTATAGGTATAGAACTATTCTATCTAGCTCCTTTAACCGCGGCATTTGTAACCGCTTACTTTAGTGGTCTACTCCACAACTAATTTATTTTTCTAAATCAATTTTTACGTAAACAGAGCCTGTTCTTTGAAAAGCATTATATATCCTGCTAATTTGTTTTATTTATGACATTTAAGTGGTGGAGTTTGTTTGTATTTTTGATTATTTTATTATTTGGATGGGCTGTTTTATTTTATGTTAATAAACCAATACTAAGCTCTCCAGAAGATGGACCTTTTGAAGTTGAAGATACTATGGCCCCTGTTGGTGCAACACTTCCTGGAATAAATTCTGTAAATTTTAATAATGGAATTTATACCCTGACTTATTCAGAGGGAGGAAATGTTCTAACTCAATATGAAATTGATACTAATAGTATTAGCATTCAAAGAGGGATATTCTCAGTCAGGGAGAGTATTTCCGAGCAAATAACTGGGACTCCATTTTACCCAGTGCGTGAAGCTGGAACTAGATATAAATTTAAAGATCCAACCATTGCGAATCCTCTTTGGCCAACATTCTTTGTTTCTCAATTAAACCCTCAAATAACATTTACCCATTCTTTGTCCAACGGAATTATTGAATTAAGATATCTTGAAATAATACCTACAGAAGAAGTAATTATTGAGAAACATTATCTTGTTGAGATTAAAGGTAAAACACTTGTACTAAAAGTAGAAGCACTGAACCCTCCTGCTTCTCCTTATGGCTATTATCAAGATTTTGTTTTTGTAAGCAATCAAATACCAAATCCTTCGAATATTGCTTTATCTTATGCTGAGTTTGCGCCAATAATTATTGGAGGGCCCTTAGAGAACCGCCATTACCTGACTACTTATTTGGATTATACACTGACAAATTCAGTAAATTGGCCAGTTTTTCAAAGATTTGCTAATCCATTATCAAATAGTTATGTTTTTGCTTATGCACCAAACTATGCTGGAGGAATAGAAGGAAATTATAACCCTCTTTCTGAAACGTTTTACATTACTTTAAGTAATAATATTAATGACGTTCTTCCTAAAATTAATAGGCCTCCAGCACAATATAGAAATGAATTAAATAATAGAATTCCTCTTGAATTATGGAATATTTATGGCCCTCCTGTTTTAAGTTCGTCTGCTGAAAAACCTTTTGATAGAGCAAGTACTAAAATTATTGATGTGTTACATTCTTACGGATTTGAAGATTTGTTAGTAACCCTAACTGGATGGAGGAATTTATCTCAATCAGGCACCACCACTTGCTACGGTGCAGGACCTATAGGCTATCCAGCAAACGCTGGCCAGGGAGGGAGTGAAAAAATGATAAGATTATCAAGAAATGCTCAGGATAAAGGCTATCTTTTTGGACTCTATCAAATTTATACAGATATGTTCACCCCAGGAATATGGGAACCTGAAAATCTTGTTTTAGAACGCGATGGCAACTGGCGAAATTATGGGTGGATTAGCACTCACTGCCCGCCCGTATCCTCTCCTACCGGTGCTCTAATACCTCAGCCATTAGTAATAAAGCCAGATAAATGGATGCATTACGCAAGACTAGATGCACCTTTGATTAAACAAAACTATAATGTAAACACTGCATTTCTAGATGTTCATCAAAAATTAGTGCCTTCAAGACTTATAGATTATGATCCAAATCCCTTTATTACTGCAAGATCTCCTAAAGAAATTAATCAATTAGTAAATTCTCTCCTCACTTATCTAAGAGATCAGGTGAGTGGTCCTATAGTGGGAGAGGGAGGATCAAATGAAGGATATCCTACAGACACATTACATGCAGGATTTATTGAAGGAGTTGAAGGTGAGGGAGTAGTTAGACGTAACGGGGTTGAAAGGCCATTATCTCCTCATGAGACTCCTGTAATTCCAGATTTTGAATTGACTTATATTAAGCCATTAATGGTGAGATTCGGAATGGGATATGCTAACCGTTGGACCAAGGCACCTGACGGAGCAGTGGAGCCTAGGATAGATATCTTAACTTATCCTTGGGACAAATATATGGCAACACAATTTGCATTTGGGCATGGAGGATATCTAAATGATGAGTTTCTTTTTGCAGATTCCTGCTTTGGTAACACTAATCCACAATGTTGGGGTTCTTCAAGCGCCTGGAGTGGTAACCCGACTCAATATGAAATAGATTTAGCTAAAAATATTATTAATCTATGGGTGAAACAATATTATAATTCGAAAGCAATACAGGAACTATATCTTCCAGCTGAAATTTTAGAAATTAAATATCTAAGCTCATTAGGAACGTTAGTTCCCCTTTCTGGAGCCATCGATCAAGGCACTGATTTTTACAATCCTAAAATTTATTTGAAATATCAAGATGATACTGAAGTTTGGATTAATAGAGATCAAACTGCAGGAAATGTTTGGACAGTAGTAGAAGATGAAAAAACATATTATCTTCCTTCAAACAGTTGGTTAGGGATTAATCCTTCAAGAAATTTCATTCAGTATTCAGCTTTAGTCGACTTTAATGGAAACCCAGACATTAATGGACACAGAGTAGACTATGTTAGAAGTAATGATTATATTATGGCGAATGGACGCGGTACACTTACTAATTTTGGAAATGGATTTAATAATAATCCTCTTGATTCCCTTTATCTTACTGTTGTGAAGCCTGATGGATGGGTGCTCTTAGAAGACTCTAGCGGGGGCTTTTCAGTTACAACACCACCACTTAGAATTAATCAGTTGAATCCTAATTCATTTCCCACTTCTTCAAATCCTCCCTGGATTACAGTTACTAGGGCTGCTGGAGAGACGGAATTTGTTGAAACATTTGGAATTGCACTGAGACATCAAGGAACTCAATGGGGAGGAAGTCTTTATTGCTACGATGGTCCTATTATTGCTCCTGGAGGATTAGGAACTTGCGAATTTATTGATGTTAATACTATAAGATTTAAAGTTGAATCAAACATTGCACCGTTTAATTACGAAGTTAAATATGTAGATTATAGCAATCCCTCAAGTTTAATAGAGTCTAATGTTGTTCCTTTGACAGTTACTGTCGCTCCAAGTTGTGGAGATGATACCTGCAATAGTGGCGAAACTTGCACTACTTGCTCACAAGATTGTGGAACTTGTCCTGGCACTACTGGAACAGGAACTGGTGGAAGTGGAGGCAGTGGGGGATCTGGAGGAGGAAATAGTGGATTTATTCCAGGGAATGAACCTCAATGCAGCGATGGAATTGATAATGATGGGGATGACTTAATAGATTACCCAGAAGATTTGGGATGCAATACTAGAAATGGAAATAGTGAGGAAGATACAGGAATTAATGAGGAGGACATAGAAGAACCTCCAATTGGACAAATAGATTATCTTCAAAAAGAAAATAATCTAAGAATTATACTTTGGAGCTCAATTATTTTACTTATTTGTGGAATAATTGTTGTTGGAATAATGATTATTCGTGCAATAGGGGCCCATAGAAAATTAACTTCTCTTAAAAGCATTGTTAATCAGGTTGAGCACAGTAAAAATTATTTTACAGAGAATTAAGATAATTAGGTTAACTTTAGTTCTTAATTCTCTGATAGGACAATTTAGAAAACTGGTAACCTAATCAACTAAATTGCCCATAATTCAAAACAATTCTAATATCCACTGCGCTTCCTGCTTTGGAATTAAGTATGTAGGGGTTGATATCTAATTCTCGTATGTTTTTGTGCTTTTGAGGCAATTTTGAAATTTCCACTAAAGATTTCTTTAACAATTCTTTATTTAATTGAATATTTCTAAAACCTTCGAAAAGCTTTTTGGATTTTAATTCATAAATCATATCCTCTGCTTCTTCTAAGGTAATTGGACATTTCCTTATGGAAACGTCGTTTAATATTTCTGTAAAAATTCCCCCTAGTCCAAATAGAATTACATGGTTAAATGTTGGATCTTTTTTTATACCCATTATTAATTGAGTACCTTCGATATATTCTTGAGCAAGTATTCCTTTTAATGGGAGTTTATTTTTTTTAGCATTTGAAACTAATTCATCAAAGGAGCTTTCTATTTCTTCACTTCTGGGAACTATTATAACGCCGCCTAATTCGGTTTTATGAATTGCGTCGGGAGAGATTATTTTTAGAACTAAAGGTGCTTTGAGTTTTAGATCTTTTAGAGAGTGAATTACTTGCGATTTGGGTACATCAACATATTTACTTATAATTTCCTGGGACTTTTGTAGATCCATCACCACACTATTCATACAATTCAATAGGCCTTTTAGGTTAAATAGGTTTTGATTATCTCAAAAAGTTATGAAATTCATCGATATTTCTAGAAGTTACATCTGAAAATGGGTCAAAGTCGTATCTTCCCGTATTTGGGTCGAATCTTAAAATACCTTTTGTGTAATCAAGAGAATCTAAAGGGGCTAAGGAATATTCTATTGGATGGATTACTGCATTTTTTCCAGCCATTAGTTGAAAGCCTTCTAATATTTGATTTGAAGTCATTAAATCTGGGTAAAACAATACTGCTTTTGTAGTCCCCTTATCTACATCTTGACGAAATCCATCTAATAATTCATCTATTCTTGCAAGATGCTGGGTTGGATATGAAGGGAAATAATGAGTCATTATACCGTGGCTATTTACCCATGATCCGTTTCTCTGAGTTCTTGAAACTAGTGCAATACAGCCATTTAGATGCCTTGTATATAGGATATTATTAGAATGGGCTCCGCTATTCATTGTAACTTCAATTCCTTCCATAAATTTACTTTTTGATATCTCTATTTAAACATTTAGCACTAAAGACGGTTATCCAAAATTATTTAAATTCCAAATTAAATCTGCAGTTATGAGTTTGATGATGTTCTTTGGAACTGAGTGCGTGCATTGCCATGAAATGAATCCTCTTGTTGAGAGGCTTGAGAAAGAAGAGAATGTTAAAGTTGAAAGACTTGAAACATGGCATAACTCAGCTAATGCTAAGAAGCTGCAGGAATTTGACAAAGGCCGCTGCGGCGGAGTACCATTTTTCTATAATGATAAGACCGGGAAGTTTATCTGCGGCTCAACTAACTATGCTGATTTGAAGGCTTGGGCCAAAGGATAAAATGGAACTAGCAAAATTTATAGTTAAAGCAAAAAAAGACACTTATGCTAGTGGTAAGAAGGCTCAAAAACTGGAAGATGGTTCTGAAAGATTTACATTTGAAGAAGGGGACTTAAAGTATCAAGACACTTACTTTGCTTTTGATAATAAATTTGATGGTGCATTCTTTGGAACAGAAATAGTTTGGAATAAAGGTAAAATGTGTTGGTGCATGAATTATTATGGCCAAGTAAACTCTCCAGATGCTAGCACTCACAATGTTTATTCTCTTTTAAGAAAAGCTATGTCTGCTGTATCAAAAGACAAACCATTTAGAGGTCCTGCTCATTTGAAAGAAGGAGATTTTGAATATATTGATGAAAGTATTGGAGATATAAACCAATTCAGAGGAACTGAAAAAATATTGCATAAAGGAATGGAAGTTTATCGTTTAGAGTATCATGGTGGCAAGATTTAAATACACTAAGTTACTTGGTTACTTAATTACTATGGCATCAAAAACAATTAAGATTAGCGAAGAGAATTATAAAATGCTTCTTGGAATAATAGCAATTGTACAACAAGAAAAAGGATGCAGAGCTTCATTTGATGATGCTATTAGTTATTTAATTAAAAAAAGCAAATATTTTAGCAAACCTTAATTGAATGTCGAGCGTTTCATTTATATACTTCTTAAAATAAATAATAATTGAGAGATGATGGAGAGAGTGATTGCTAATTTTGATGTGCCATATTTACAAATACTTAATGAGAATGCTGTTTGTGATGAGAAGAACAAACCCAAGATTTCTGATGATGTATTGCGAGAGATGTATAAATATCTTATTTTAACTCGTACTTTTGATGATAAAGCACTTAAACTGCAGAGACAGGGGAGATTGGGAACTTATGCACCTATGCGAGGACAAGAAGCTGGACAAATTGGCTCGGCTTTTGCTCTTGCAAAAGATGACTGGATTTTTCCAGCTTTTCGAGAGAATGGAGTTTACATGATTAAAGGAGTGAGTGCTGATATGCTTTTTCGTTATTGGGCTGGCGACGAACGCGGAATGCAAATCCCTAAAGGAATTAACATCCTACCTGTTTCAATAACTGTTGGAGCTCATTTACCGCATGCTGCTGGAGCTGCGATGGGGTTTAATTATTTGAAACAGAAAAATGTGGCTGTAGTTTATTTCGGAGATGGAGCAACTAGTGAAGGAGATTTTCATGAGGCCCTTAATTTTGCAGGAGTTTTCAAAGCGCCTTGCATTTTTATATGCCAGAATAATCAATGGGCAATTTCTTTACCTGTTAAAGAGCAGACAGCTTCTCAGACTATTGCGCAGAAAGCAATAGCTTATGGAATTGCTGGAATTCAAGTAGATGGGAATGATGTTTTTGCCGTGTATAAGGCTACTATGGATGCTGTCGCTCGAGCTAGAAATGGTTTGGGGGCAACACTAATTGAATGCTTTACTTACAGACTTGCTGACCATACTACTAGCGATGATGCTAAAAAATATCGTTCGGAGGATGAGGTGCGTTCGTGGGAGCTTAAAGACCCTATTTTGAGATTTGAAAAATATTTAGTCTCTAAAAATGTAATTAATCCTGTAATCATTGGAAAAGTTAAAGCCGAAGCTGAACAGCAAATTGAAAAAGCTAAGTTAGTGGAAATGAAAGAGAATAGA
>CAYSGT010000023.1:2411-3124 GCA_964430805.1 Candidatus Woesearchaeota archaeon | reverse complement strand
GAGCTGTTAATATGGCTGAATCGGCCAAGCCACAGCCTCCTACTGAAATGTTTGATTATCTTTATTCCGATATGACTGATGAAATGAAAGAACAACGTGAGCAGTCGAAGAGAGAAAATGTTATTTCTAAAGGTGCTTCTATTTTAGAACATTCTGCTAAGAATGCTGGAGTAGTCGGAGAATTGGAGGAAGCTTAGATTTCAAGTCTTAACTGCTCATATTCTTCTACACTTATTTTTATTTGATTTAGAATTGCCTTCAAAAGACCTTTTCCGATGTCTTCGTTAGCGTGGATCGGAACAACTGTTCTCCTTCCATCAGGATGTTTAAAACGAATGTGACTTCCCTTGCCTTGAATTGGAATAAAACCTAACTTTTCAATCATTTTACATAACTTCTTTCCTGAAATAGGAACAAGCTTTGGCATTTTAATTAGAAATTATCTGGCGTCTTTTAAATTGTAATTTCTGCAAACCTATAAACTTCATTGGCACAATTTCTTCTTTATCTGCTTCTAAACATAACTCTATTGCTTCTTTAATTCTCTCCATTAATTCAGAGATTGTTTTTGCTTGTGTATAACACCCTTCAATTTCTGGAACTCTCGCTACATAAATACCATCCTCGTCTTGTTCAATTATAACTGTAAAGTCCATCAGTTGTAATTGAACAAGACGAGGATGGTATTTATGTAGCGAGAGTTCCAGAAATTG
>CAYSGT010000023.1:0-2401 GCA_964430805.1 Candidatus Woesearchaeota archaeon | reverse complement strand
TTAAAATTATTGTAGCCTAATATTTTACTAACTTGTAGGTTTAGTTTTTCTTGAAATGAATAAAAATAGAATGGCTCCTAAAATTGTCAATATTCCAGTAATAATGAAAAGAGGATCGCTGTAGGAAAGTCCGCTTCCTAAAATTGCTAGACCTAATGCTCCCCCTACATGGCCTAGTATCATTAGTGGAATAAATGTCTTTGCTTTAATTGAAGAGAATCCTGCTAGATAAGAAAGTTCGTCATCTGGGAAAAGGGGCAAGAAATACATTAAAAATAAAATTATTCTTCCTTTTTCAAATAATCTATCATACTTTTCTAAATTCTCTTTCTTAACAAGATGCTTAACTATTCTTCTTCCAAATTTCCTGCCAAGATAAAATGCTATTAAGGTACCAATAACTTTTCCGATTAAATTATAGATAAATCCGTACCAAACTCCAAAGACAAACCCTCCAACAAGCCCAACAGTATAATGGCTAATAGGTGTTAAAACAACTTGAACTATTTGAAGCAGAATAAATGCTAAAGGTGCCCATGAACCATAAGATAAGATATATCCTCTTATTTTCTCTTGATTCGAAAAGAAAACTGATGGAAAGACATAACCGAGAATTATTAGAATAATTGGTATTAATATCAAAGACCACCAAATGATTTTCCAAATTGTTTTATTCATTAAATTAGATATTCTTTATAATTAAAAGCCTTTGCGATCAACCAAATTATCAGATTATCTCTTTGATTAACCAATTCTGAAAGTCTTGGATTTAGCGCATGATAATTTTATAAAGTTGATATTCAATTATTTGTTAAGATGCTTGATATTATAAAAAAGAGGATATTTTTGGGAATATGGAGGAAGTTTGAGTTTGGAAAATAGGATAGCTAATTGGGTCGATATGACTGGGGAATTAACAGATTACTCTGAGGTTTATCAGATGCAAGAAGGACTAGCAAAATTAAGAAGTAACGGTGTTATTGGAGATACTATATTATTATGCCAGCATAATCCCGTAATCAGTTTTGGAGGGTCAAAGCAATTTAGCACTTTTACCGAAGAATTTTTAGAGGATATGAGAAGTCAAAATCCTGAAGCAGATGAAGAAGCTTTGCGTGAACTTGCGATTAGACATCTTGCTGAGCTAGGCATAATGTTTTCAGTTACTAAAAGAGGAGGAGGTTCATCTTACATCGGACCAGGACAACTTGTTGTTTATCCAATTGTGGATTATACTAAGATTAGAGATTCTTCTACACAAGATTGGTATAAAGATAGAATTGATAAAATAATGAAAGATACCCTTTTGTCTTTTGGGGTAGAATCTAGAATAGTAAAGGATACTAGGGAAGGTAGGGACGGGAGAAAAGATCTTTGGTGGAATGATGAGGCTGGAAATAGTTTTAAGTTGGGGGGTAAAGGCATTATGTATGTTGTTTATAGGCAGAAAACTCCTGTTGCTTATCATGGATTCCAACTTAATGTAACTCCAGAAAGCATTAGGGGCTGTCATTACATTAATTTATGCGGGTATCCCCCTAAAGAGCTAAGAGCCACTTCTATGTCCGATGTTGCTGGAAGACGAATTGAGGTTGATGAAGTAAAAGAGAGAGTTATTGAAGTAATGAAAAATAACTTCGGGTATTCAGAGATTAATCAAATAGCTTTATCAGATTTACAGGCGGTGAAAAATGCCGGTTAAAAACAATATCAAAAAAACTTTGACAGTTAAGTTTTTTGGATGTTCAAAGTGTTTTATCAAGACACACTTTGACATGAAAACTGATGTTTTCAATAGTTCATTATGCACTCAGAGGTATTTGATATGAGCATAATGAACATGGTTGAAGCACTCAATGAAGCATTGAGGCTTGAAATGAAACGCAATAAAAATATTCTGATTCTTGGCGAAGATGTTGGCGAGGATGGGGGAGTATTTCGCGTTACTGATGGACTTGCTAAAGAATTTGGAAATTCTCGGGTGATAGATTCGCCTCTTGCTGAATCTGGAATAGTTGGGACAGCAATTGGGATGTCTCTACTTGGGCTTAAGCCGGTTTGTGAGATACAATTTGAAGGATTTATCTTTCCTGCTATTGATCAACTGGTGAATCATGCTTCAAGAATGAGAAATCGCAGTCGTGGTCGTTTTACTACCCCAATCCTTGTTAGATGCCCGATTGGCGGAGGAATAAAAGCACTTGAGCATCATTCTGATTCGCCCGAGACTTATTTTATCCATACTCCAGGGCTTAAGGTCATAATGCCTTCAGGACCTTATGATGCTAAAGGTTTGATGATTTCTGCTTTGCGTGAGAAAGACCCAGTGATATTTTTTGAGCCTAAGAAAATTTACAGGGCAATAAAAGAAGAAGTTCCTGAAGAGGCTTATGCAATACCT
>CAYSGT010000022.1:0-15000 GCA_964430805.1 Candidatus Woesearchaeota archaeon | reverse complement strand
TATTATTCAAATATAAAGTAGAACTTTGATAAGTAGTTGTAGGTGAATTAATAGAAAATGGCAAAGTGCTTTCTATCTTTGTTGAACCGTGAACCCATAATCTTAATGAACCCCCCGTAGATAGACCTAATTGATCCGTTCCCACCCTATACATTCCAGTATCAGTATCTGAAGTAAAAGCAAAGGCTGGTAAACCTACTGCACCCCCACCAGATAAAAATCTGGAAGAAGCATTTATATCTCCAATTACATCCAATGCAGTTGAAGGTGTTGTGGTTCCAATACCAACGTTACCAGCTTGGCTAATATACATCCTAATATTTGAATTTGTTCCAAATTCTAATTGGTCTGAGCCACTACCTCTTCTAATAAACTCTGTTCCAGAATCCCAAGATAATCCAGTATTAACATCTGAGAAAGTAATATTATATGGTCCGCTGAGATAAACATTTCCGCTAAAATTACCTGCTCCAATGACATCTAATTTCTGGGTGGGTGCAGTTGTTCCAATACCCACAAGACCAGTTGGCATAAACGTCATCCAAGGAGCAGTATAACCTAAAGAACCAGTACCAATATATCCATATGTAAGTGCCCCCTCGCTACCCAAAGCACCTATCCCAAAAACTTGTTCCTCACTGCTATTTATGAAATTATAAGATCTAGTCCATCCACCAGGTGTAGATCTAATAGAAACTCCGTAATTGGGAGAATCATGGTTTGCAATAATTCTATCATTACTCATAATAGAAGCCCCAGTAATATTTGCAAATCCAGCAAAATAAGCATTACCCGCAACATGAAGCAATTGAGTGGGTGTGATCGTCCCTATTCCTACATAACCTAGATGATTAATAGTCATTGCAGTGTTAGTGATACCATTTCCGTAATCATTTGTTGTGCCAAATTGTAAATAACCTCCACTAACATTTTGCTGATAGCCAATTTTAGCCCCGGGATAGCCCGCTTGAGAAATAAAAGTGAGTGCAGAATAATCTCCGTTAGCAGTGGTTCCCTTTACAGAGAGTTGCCCTAATCCGGTGCCAGTAAATGCAGTCTGCTGAACAGCGTCTACTATATGTAATTTCGCCCCCGGTATTGAAGTCCCTATTCCCACTCGTCCCAAATTACTATTCACAAAAAAGTCACTTGTGTTTACACTAAAGTTTCCTCCAGGACCTATCGAAGCCCGTGCAATTCCAGAAGTATTAAAATAAATAGACCCAATCTTAGAATTCAAATAAAGATCAGCATGAGCATTAGAAATAAAGAAAAACAATCCTAAAACTAAGACAAATAATATTATTTTATTTTTCATCATCCACATCTCTTTTTACTAAAAAATAAAAAGTTAAACCTCTTTATTAGCATTGCTATCCTCCTTTTTATTCTCTTCTCTTAAGACTATTTCCCAATGTCCTCCTCTGTCAGGACCAACTCTTTGAATTAAACCTTTTTGCTTAAGTTTTGATAAATTATCTTTTATTTTTCTCTCAGAGATACTTACTAATTCTGCAAGTTCTTTAGAAGTGATATTCTGATTTTTTCTAATTTCCTCAAAAATCTTCTTTTGATTTTCAGTGACCTTTTCAGTGACCTTTTCAGTGACCTTTTCAGTGACCCTTCCCCCATCCTCAAAAAAGAATTCTATCTTAAAATAATCCAATCCTGTGGAAACCACAGGATCCTTAGAATAATAATTTCTCCATCCTTTAAACATTTTATCAAAACCATAACCTGCATTTTCTGCCAAATCAATAATCCTAAAAATTTTAGCTATAATTGGATTTCTTGGCAAAGAAATATCTCCTTTCTGTAATTCTTCATAAGGTTTTGGCAATGCTCCCGGATTCATAAATTCAATTCTATTAAGAAAAACTCTAATGCGAGGTTTCATAGGCGAAAAATAATCTGAATGCATCAGTAAATTAACCAAAGCCTCTCGGATAGCTTTTACCTGTGGTTGATTTTCATCTCTAAAAGCCCCTTTGAGTTTGAAAGGAACATCTATTTTTTTTATCAGTCGTTCATAAATAGCAAAGAAATACTCATATACATTTGGGTATTCTGCTAGCCTAAATTCATACCTATTTTCAGAATCTGCATAGCTAGTGCCGAATATCTCAAGATAATCAATCCGAAAATCAGCAAAATATTTTCCTATGGAATCATCAGTTCCAAAAACAAGTAAACCGGCAAAACTAACATTATTATTATCAAGAACTCTTATTTTAGTAAGAAAATCAAAGTCAGAAAGAGAATTATATGGATGTTCAGGTTTTATATTTCTTAGATAAGTTCTAAATCGTTTTATACTTTCTTTATTGAGATTCTCGATAGTAAAATCTGTAAGTTCCTGATCCTTAGTCCCAAACGACGAATCTCTGTATAAAGAGTCTACTTCTTGTTCGGTCAGTCTCTGATCTCCACTTCCTGCTCTAATAAATGTATTTTTAGGATTATCATAATACATAGGTTTTTTTTGCCCAAGGGGAATATAAAACGCTAGCACTGCTTTTTTATCAAAAATATATTTTTTCGAAAGAGGCATAATTTTATGATTAAACTTCTGCCCTCTTAAAACAGTTGTAAAGTCCTGTTCAATTTTTTCCGGCTTTTCAACTCCGATTATTTCATAGTTTTTTCCTTCTTTTTTCACCCCAAATATAAGCCATCCGCCAGCCGTGTTAGAAAAAGCGCTGACTGTTTCCCAGCTATTTTTTGGAATTTCGCTCTTTGCTTCTTTTACCTCAAAGTCCTCCCATTCAATATCTTGTAATTTTTGTATTAATTCTTCTTTTTCCATGTTTAAACCTAAATCAATTTATCTGTCAATGTCGTCGTCCCTATCCCCACTCGCCCCAAATTATTATTCACAAATAGATCACTTGTGTTTACACTAAAGTTTCCTCCAGGACCTATCGAAGCCCTTGAAATTCCAGTCGTGTTGAAATAGATAGTCCCTGTCTTGGAATTTAAATAAAGGTCAGCATGGGCATTAGAAATAAAGAAAAATATCCCTAATAAAAATACAAAAAATAATAGTCTAGATTTCATGTTCATCACCTTGTTTATTATTCTCTTTTAAACTTAAAAAGTCTTCTTTTACTAGAAAAATGCATCTTGAGCAGGAATCTAGCAAATGATTGGACAAAGAGAAAGGGCTATTTCTTTTTTTATCAAAATAAGTAAGTAAAATAACTTCAATTCCTCTTTTTTTAATGTCTTCTATAATGGGGACAAAATCTGTATCTGAAGAAATTAAGACTATTTTATGAATATCCGTGTAATCTTCTTTTATATGGCTAAGATCTATTGTTAAAAGAGTATCAACACCTTTTTGTTTATATAAAAAGTTGCCATCAATCTTCAATCTTTGTACTCTTCCCTCTCTAAATATAAAACCATCTTTAATTAAAGAGCTCTTGAAAGAATCATAGTTTTCTTTTCGGTTAATCTGTAATTTATCAGGTTTATTTGATTGATAAGGCGGTGCATTATAATAAAAAATAGTCTTAAAATTAAAATTATGCCTATTAGCCAAGTTATTAATAAAGTCTTTAATTTTAAATTTTAAATAAATTCCATTTCCTAAATGTTTACTTAACTTTGACAAAAATCCTCCATCAATAAAAAGAAGAGATTTATCGTATTTCATTATGCTCTCCAAAAAAATTAGTTGTAAAATTAAAAGAATCGTCTAATGACCCCGAAGGATCATTAGGGAACATTTCAACAAAACCAAGTATTAATCCTTTATAAAGGTTTTCAGTTATTAAATTTCTAATAACTAATTTCATAAAAATCACCTTTTTTAATTATGTCGAAGTGTTTAAAACCACTTTGAGCACCCAAAAAACTCCTTTTCAAACTCCAAGTTTTTTTGATCTCATTTCTCATCATCATCCCTCCTATTATTATCATCTTTCACATTTAAAAACCCCTCCTTTTTACTGTAATTTTTCGTTTAGAGGATTATCTTTCAATTTCAATTTAATACTTTCAATTAGAGACTCAACTTTAACCAACTTATTCTTCAGAACTTCTAAACTAAGCTCTAAAAAGACGCTTATTCTTCCATAATCTGCCTGCATTCTTAAGTCATATAGCTCCCTTAAGGCAGAATAATACTCTTCTCCAAGCATCGTAGATGAAAATTCCCAAATCTTCTGATGAGTTTTAGGAATTTCATGCCCCTTAAATAAAATATAAGATACAACCGCTTTCTCAAGAGCAAAATATAATCTATTAGCAGAAGTCCTCATACTAAAATCCAAGCTATTCTTTGCTGATTTCAAAAACTCCTCTGCAAGAGAAATTTCACTTAAATATCTCTTTTCCAATTTCAACACCTATTTTTTTTAGTTCATCCAAATTTTTTACTTTAAACTTTTTATTAAAGTATTCTAAAGCATCCAGTTTTGTTTCAGGAAAAAGATTATTCAAATAATTATAACAATAAGCCAAGTTTAATAAGGAGTTTTCAAAAGCAATAGATTCAGAAGGGTTCTTTATTAATTCATAACACCAATCTATATATTCAAAGTACTGCTTTTCAATTTCCCCTGTAAAATTCAAATAAGACGGCTGATAAACCACAATCCCCTTAAACAAATTAATTGTATTCAACTCAGCCTTATGAATATTCAATATAATCCCATAAATCCTTTCGATTCTATCTCTAATCGGAAAAAGAGATTTAATATCCTTATTAGTGATATCGTTGCCAAGTAAAAGAAGATCAATATCTGAAAAGTTATTTTTTTTCAAAGCGCTTCCAAAAAACACAACAAATTTTATCTTTTTAGAAAGATTTGAAGTAATTAATTTAATAATTAATTTAATAAATGGGTCAAGGGTCTTAAAAGTAACTGAATCAAAATAATATTTAAATTGAAGACTATAATTATCAATTATTGGACTAACAAGTCTTTGATTCCCAATCTTTCTAACTTTTACAAATCCATTTTTTTCAAGCCAGTTTATTGCATCAAAAGAAGAATTCCTTCCAGTTTTAGTTTCAACTATAATTTTCTCTATTGACTTTTCTGCTCTTGAGAGAAATAGATTTTCCATAATCTTCATCATACTCTTTTGATACTTTATCATACTATTTTAATACTCATCTCTTTTTATACCTATCCAATTCAATAACTATTTTAGATTAAGATAAATATCATTCATCCTTACCTCTCGCGTTATTATGATTTTCTTCCTTTTTATTATCTTCTCTTAACGTGATTTCCCAATGTCCTTTGCCTCCACTTTCTGGTCCAATTCTTTTAATTTTACCTTCATGCTTTAATTTTTCAATATCTCTTTTTATTGTCTTTTCATTAACCTTGAGAACTACAGATATCTGTGAAATAGTTATATGACTATCCTTCTGAATCATGGCCAAAATTTCATTCCTACGTTTATCGGGGACATTATCGGGGACATTATCGGGGACATTTTCTTTTATATATCCCTTTCTTTTGAATGTTGTTGTAAATACCTCTGCTACATCTCTAAAAATAGATTCTTTTTCTTTTTCTAAAATAAGCTTAAGTCCTCTGCCCCATTTTTCCCCAAAGTGAACTCTATGCAATAGTTCAGCAATCAATGGATTTCTTCTTTTTCCAGCCTCCCCCTTTAGCAATTGTTCAATGGTCAGACCTCCAAAGATGCTTCCAGGATTTCTTATTTCCACCCTATCCTGGTAGATCGCTATTTCAACACTCTCAGAGTCATAGTAATCTCGGTGACAATATGAATTTATAATAGCTTCTCTCACTGCTTCGAGATTTATCTCTGGAATATCAATTCTTTGCGCTCCTTCAACACGCATGCCTACATGAGTATTTTTTCTAACATATTCTATTCCTTGTTCAATCAATTGTAATATGTCTCCTTCAAACTCTTGTCTATCAAGTATTGTAGCAGTAGTAGTTCCTGCAAAAACCGCGCATCTTAGTCTAAAATTAAATAGTTTTTTGCGGGGGCTTTTATCAAAAAATACAATAGCGCTATTTAAGAATTTATTTCCTTTCATTACTTCAAGTGTTTGTAAGACGTTTTCCACAGAAACAAATTTCTGTTCTGCCATTTTTGCAAAATCAATAACTCTCTTTTTATCAATATCTTTAAAAGTCATTTCTTCGCATATCTGATTATCCCAGCGCATTTTTTCACGATTCTTTTCAAGAATAAGATTCTCAATTTCTTTAGCGCTCAATTGCCTATCTTGATCACTTACTCGAATATAAGCCCTCCCATAAGCATAATATGGAATTTCTTTTCCCCAAAATTTAACATAGATGCATTGTTTATCTTCGATAACCACATTCTCAATTATCGGGAATATCTTTGGTTCAATATTATCAGAAATAGTCTGTACAACATATCTCAATGTTTTGTCAGTTACCTGTTGACCATTAATTTCGCCGTTATTTTTTATTCCAAAATACAATTCCCCATTCTGATGTTTGTTAAGAATTGCAGCCACTGCTATAACTGCTTCTTTCAGTTCAGCGGTGGTGGCTTTTAATTCCAATTGCTCCGATTCTATAAATTCCACTTTTAAATTTCCTCGACTATTCCCACTCGCCCCAAATTATTATGTTGATCTTGCCACTCTACTGTTTCCAAAAACTTAGACCTCTTATTTCTTATCATCATCCCTCCTACTATTATCATCTTTCACATTTAAAAACCCCTCCTTTTTACTGTCAAAAAGTCTTTGAGTTCCTCTTTTAGACTTTTGGATGCTCACGATGTCACAATGCGCTAAAGCATTTAGTTTTCAGGAGACATCGAGACATAATTTTTCGTTTAGAGGATTATCTTTCGGCTTCAATTTAATACTCTCAATTAGAGACTCAACTTTAACTAACTTGTTCTTCAAAACTTCAAAACTAAGTTCTAAAAAGACACTTATTCTTCCATAATCTGCTGATAACTTGTAACTTCTATACAGAACATCAATACCATAAAAATTAAAAATACTTCTTACTAACCAAGATGATGAAAAAGGAACTTAATGGAAGCGACATATTATTAAATTTGAAGGAAATCAACATTACATATCTCGATTCTTTTAGCAGTGCTTCTTGTACTGGAAGAACCGAATTTGTTATAGAAACAGATACAAAAAAAGGTTCATGCGAAGATCCAAATTTTACTGGAAAAATAGAAGTTCTAAGTTCTAAAAAAGATAAAATTAACAATACTTATCTCTTAAAAGTTAAGTTCACTAAAGAAAAGATAGATTAATCTATTTGATCAGATAATCTTATTGGAATTTTTTAGGTTTAATACTATATTGCTATTAATTAGATGTTCTGATTCTAAAGTTCCATTAGCTCTTCTTTTCTACCCATAAACTTTATGTTTTTCATACATTATGCATTGAATACATACTATTCAAATATTTTTATCTAAACTCAATTATCAATTAGTACTCTAGATCTAACAAAATAGCCCAAATTTGGACTATATAACCTACAAATTAACCTATAAATTCTTCTCCCTTTCAGTCAGATATCCTCATACTCAACCCAGGCTTAGTGGCATCAAAAAATCCTTCTCGTAGTGTTGTGGGGACTTTAGGTGTTTAAATTACAATTCACACCTAATAAGGTCTTATTTTTTAGGCCATTATAAATAATAGAAAGAGAATCATTTCTTAGACTTCTGGCTTGCTTTTTCTTCTTTGAGCTTAAAATATTTAGATAAGAATTTTATAATTTCTTGAAAAGATATATCTTCTGAAATAAGAGATACCATATCTTTGTCCCATTTGTTCTTTAATTTTTTAGCTTGATTGAACATCTTAATAATCGAAAATTCATTTCCTGAAGAGATACATTTCTTTTTTACAACATCTAGATTTATAGGAATCCCTGCTTTGATTATCTTATACACATCAAAGTGATCTCTTGGTTTGTTTCTTCCTATTGAAGCCGCTACTTTTTCAGCTATCAATTCTTCTTTTGCTAATATCTTTACAGAAAATTTAGGAATAAATGGAGAATAAAAATGCTTTAATTCATGAACTTCTGAAGGTAAGATTAATTCTCCTCTTTTGTTTAGATCTATGAATACCGCGTCTTTCTCATTTGCAAACCCGCTATAATGCACAACAATTCTTAGGAATCCTTCTACATCTTTGTCTTGCGTGATTTCTTCAAATAGACCGGACTTATTTACTAAATTAATTATCTCTTTTTTAACATCTGAAATTTCTCTAGTTACAGTAAAATCTAGGTCTTCAGACAGTCTTGCATGATTAAGGACTATCTTATTGAGGGCAGTCCAGCCTTTAAAGTAAATTCCTTCAACACCTTTAATTAAATAAAGTAAAATTGTCAAAAAATAGTCTTTTACTAATTTAAACTAGTCAAACTTGTGCAAAGCTAGAACATTTTCAAAATCTAAATTAGGTATTCTTTTGATTTCATCCATTTTTTAGACTCCTTTTTAGTTAATATCTTAAATTCATGCCCTTTTATTTTTTTTATAATGTATTTTGATTTACTTACTTTTCTTACACGATGAAATATAATTTTTATATTTAATATTTCTTTTTTCCCATGCTTCTTTGTTGTATAAACATCAATCCATGAAGGAATCTGGTCTGTAAAATCCCAATAGTTAGCAGCAGTCCAGTTTCCAATATAATAATCTTTAGAGTTAAGCATTTCATCAATTACAATAAATGGAGGTTCTGTCCAAACTCCAGACTTTGCCTTTATAGGGATAAGATAATATTTATTTTGATTTATTTTGATTATCCTCTTTTTAGCAAGAAGCTTTTTTATTCCCTTGTAAAGAGCCATTTTATTACTAAAAAAGAATTCTATCTCATTAGAAGTAAAGAAATATTTTTGATAAAACTCAAGCCAGGCTATAATTTTGACTTCTCTTGATGAAAGCCCTTCAATTTCAAATTCTTTATTTATTTGCTTTTTTATTTTTCCAATCATCCTGTAACATGAATTAGCCCTAATTGGTCTAATTAATGCATCTTTATAAATTTTACTCTTTAAGAAAAATTGTTACAAATAAGAACTTTAGTTAAAGTCAGCTTTTTTAGAATGAATTGACTGAATTATGCTAAAAAGCGCTTCAGTGTTAGCGCAATCGGTTTCATAATATTTGCCATCTGCCGAAGGTAATTTCAGTTGTACCCAAATTGGGGGCAACTCAAGGGCAATAAACTCTGTCTTTTACCTTTTCCCAATATTGTCTTGGAGTAGGACTATCTGTAAGAACTTCAATCACATCTACAACAGAGAAAAACCACTGATTTTCATGCCATATTCTGCGTATTTTTTGATCTTGAAATACAACAAGTGCTTTATCTTTTTTATCCATTCAACTCAATAACTCCTTTTTCCCAAGAGCACATTTTCAATATCTTTCAGATCAAAACAATGCACTTTCCTGCCTTCAAATTCCTCAATTCTTTTACTAAACGACTTTGCAAAAACCGCAAAAAATTCTTTTCTCTTGTCTCCCATCCATTCAACATATCGAGCTTTCTTAGACAGCTCATTAACAATTTCTAAAGCATTTATTTTACTAGACCACTTGCACTCTCCAAAAAGTATCTCTTTCTTCTCTTCATTTAAAGCAACAATATCTATTTCATTCTTTTTATCCCACCACTTGCCAATCTTATTAAAATTGCCAATTATTGGAACAATTTTCATTGAAAACTTTTCAAATTTTCTCCCCATGTAACCATTCACATCTTTTTTAATATTATTAAGAACATCATAAGCATATCCCTTTTCAATCTCCTGCTTATTCAAATAAATAAATCTAAACCAGAAATCAAAGAAATTATCCTCCAAGAAATAAAGCGCACCCTTTGCTTTTAATTTTGATTTATATGTTTCAGTTATGGGTATTGCTCTTTCTACAATTCCAAGATTTTCCAATATACTAAGATATTTAGACAATAAGCTCTTATCAAGAGAAGTTCTGTTATTTATTTCATTAAAAGTAGTTGTTCCTCCAGCTATTGAAGATAATATAGACATATAATTAGAAGGATCTCTCAATTCTTCTCTTAATAAAATCTCTACTTCCTCATATAAAAATTCCCCTTTAGACAGCATTCTTTCAGCTATATTTTCATCCAAACTCTTTTCCGATGAGAACTTAGATAAATAGCCAGGAATAGTATCTAAACAACTATAAACTAGAATTAAATCTTCAATAGAATAATGTGGGAAGAATTTATTCAAATGAAATATTTCCATTTTATCAACTTTCCACTGTCCAGTCCTTCTGCCATACAAAGGGCTTTTATAATCAAGGGCATATTTTTCCATCATTCCAACACTTGAGCCGGAAAGTATAATCATTGCTTTAGAATTTTTAAGTTTTGAATCCCATTTATCTTGCAAAACTGAAACAATCTCTGGGCATCTATCCACAATAAAAGGAAATTCATCTAAAACTATTATCAACCTTTTATCTGCCTTTTCAGCTATATAATCAAGAATAGAATCCCAATTCTGAAGAGGGGAATTCAATAAATGCTTATCATTAAAAAACCCAATAATCAGATTATTAAAACGTTTTATAATATCTTCTTTAGACTCAAGTCTTCCAATAAAATATAAAGCCTCTTTCCCCTCACATAATTTCAGCATCAATTCTGTTTTTCCTATCCTTCTCCTTCCATAAATGACTATCATCTCAGCTTCTTTTGAAGCATACTTCCTCTCTAAAAATTCAAGTTCCTTTATCCTGTTTATAAAAATACTCATGAGTATATACTCATAATTCAACTATTTAAATCTTTTTGTCTTAAAACTCAATAACTCCTACAATTATATTTAATACATTTTTCATTTTAATCAGATATAATCATGTTGGTCCCAGACTTCCCAACATAACTCCCCCCAAAGTATATCAAACTCGTAGATGCCGACATCAAAAAGTCCATCCTCTAACATCGGGACTTTGGGATGCTCGATGTGCTGATATTCAGAAGCACATCGACATGTTCATGTTTCCATTAACATCAAGTAATTGAGTCGGAGAAGAAGTGCCTATATCGACAAAAAACCAATAATGTCTATCTGCCACCTCTCCAGACCATTAACAAAACTTAAAAAATTATCTTTAAGCCGAAAGATTTATAAACATGAGTAATGTTAAAGTTACATAAAATATAGTTTAGGTAACTTTAAAATGGCACAAAATGAAGATATAATAAAGGCTCTTGTTGAATCAAATAAGTGGTGGAAACAGGAATCTGATATAAATTACAAAGACAGAGAAGTTTACAAAGAAATAAATAAATATCTTGACGCAAAGCAGATAATTGCATTAACTGGGTTAAGAAGAGTAGGTAAAACCACTATAATGTTAAAAATAGTAAAGGATAATATAATTTCAGGCTTTCCTTCAGCCAATATTGTTTATTTTAGTTTTGATAATTTTAGAGATTTAAGTATATCTAAATTAATAGAGACATATTCAGAAAGTTTTAACAAAGATCTTAACAATCAAAAATATATTTTTCTATTTGATGAAATTCAAAAAATAAAAGATTGGGATGAACAAATAAAGAGAATTTATGATTTAAATACTAATTTTAAAATCATTATCTCTGGCTCTGAGTCTCTTTTTATAAGAAAAAAATCTAAAGAAAGTTTAGCTGGAAGAATGTTTGAGTTTAAGGTAAACCTTCTGTCATTTAAAGAATTTTTGTCATTTAAGGACGCAAAGTCTAGTCCTTTAAGCCTGTATGAAAAAGAAATATATAGACTTTTTGAAGAATTTATGTTTTCCGGAGGATTTCCTGAATTAGTAGATATTAAAGATGAAAGCTTTATTAAAAATTATATAAAAGAAACAGTTGTTGATAAAATATTATTTAGAGACATACCACTCATGTTTCCAATAAGAGATATATCTATATTGGAGTCTATTTTTAAGGTTATTTCAAGCAATCCAGGTCAAATAATAGAAATAAATAAACTTGCTGGAGAAGTAGGAATATCAAGAAGAGTTGTTTCCCTATATCTGAATTATCTAGAAAACTCATTCTTAATAAAAAAACTATTTAATTTTTCAAGAAATCAAAGAAAAACTGCAAAAAAATTAAAGAAATATTATCCCGCAATTCCAGCATTAGGATTTATGTATGGGGGAGAAGATATAAAACCAAAAATATTTGAAAATGTTTTAGTTTTGGAAACTAAAGCTGATTTCTTCTGGAGAGATGCTTATAAAAACGAAGTAGACATTATTGTTCTTAATAATGGAAAAATTATCCCTATAGAAGTTAAATATGGAGAGATAAAAGACATTAATGGTTTGCTTAAGTTCATGGATTTCTTTAAGATTAATAAAGGTTTTGTGATTTCAAAAAATAAAGAAGAAAATAAAAAGATTAATAGTAAAGAAGTTTCAATAATCCCTGTTTTGAAATGGTTATTACAAAATTGAATTGGTTAAAAAACATAAAATATCCTCCAAACCATCAAATTCTAAACCACTCAATCTCAATAAACATAATTCAATCAGATATAATCATATTATTCCCAGACTTCCCAACATAACTCCCCCCAAAGTATATCAGGCTAGTAGATGCCGACATGTTCATGTTTCCATTCACGTCGAGTAATTGCGTAGGAGAAGATGTGTTAATCCCAACTCTAGCAAAATTATCGATAGTTAGGACAGTATACTTAGCTCTTTGCAAAGCACCCACATCATGCCTCCATATACTAAAGTCGATCCTTCCACCCTCATCCGCACTGCCTTGTATATCTTGATTAGTATCGATAACAAGAGATTCTATCGCAGCATATATTCCAGAAGCATTTATTGAAGTATCGCTTCCAGAGAAAGTTATATTTCCAATGGAAGCATAACCAAGAGATGCATTGCTTTGAAGACCGGTATTTGGTTCAACAAATGCCAAATCAGGCCCTTTGCTCTTTTGTAAAGTTAACATAGAGATAGTGCTACTAGTCCCTACTCCAACATTACTCCCATTCTGATAAATCACAGAATTATTCAGTGTAGAACCAGATGCCCATTGTGGAATATACCCCGCTGCCCCCCCACCTGATAAATTTCCAAGTCCAACTTTAGTCCCGTTATTAAAGTAAATATCTCCAGATGCGTTAATCACTCCTCGAACATCAAGTTTGTTTGAAGGTGTGGTTGTGCCTATACCTACATTGCCCATAGCCCCATTAGGAACCGTGATAGTTAATGTTTCAGTGTTCGAATCACAAGCTAAAGAACCACCAGAGCTTGATTCACAAAAAAAGAGTTTACCAGTTGCAGGGTCATACTTTATGCTTGCGTGCCCCACACCATTATCAAAAAACTTAATACCTACACCACTAGAAAATGTTAAAGCAGAGTTAAAATCACCAATAGTTATGTAATCTCCATTAAAGCTAGCTGTTGGTGCAGTTCCAGCATTATTTCCCGAGACTACATCTAATAAATTAGTAGGTGAAGTCGTATTAATGCCGACGAGACCAACATTTGATATTGTAACTCTATTTGCATTTGAAGTCTTTAAGTAAAGAGGAACCCCGTTAGGCGAGCCAATACTCACATTAGAACCAGTAACTATAAATTCTCCATTATTACCTCCACTATCAGGCGTCGATATAAGCAATGATGGAGAACCTGTTCCATTTATTTGTAATCTAGCAGAAGGAGAAGTCGTACCGATGCCGACATAACCAGTTGTTGTTAATGTAAGCTGTGCAGAATCTGGTGCCCAATCAGTTCCTGCACCGTAGAACTTAAGCTTGTCACTATCACTATCATCAATCCCCATAAACCAGTTCGTTGCCCCATCTGTTTGTAGACTTAAAATTGAGTCGCCATCAGCTGCAGTGTTCTCTACCTGAAAACGTGTTGAACCATCGGAACTACTTATATGCAATGTATTTTCTGGAACTACTGTCCCAATCCCAACTCTCCCATTTCCAGTTATTGCCATTACATTATTGCCTTGTTCAGTAAATATTATTTTATCTAAATCAGTATTACTAACATCTATAGAACCTATAATTGAAAGTCTGTCACTTCCATCTTGAGCTTCAAATCTAATTCTGGAAGCATAGTTTTGGTAACCTTTGAAACCTAAACTTAAATTAGTGGTAGTTCCAGAACCTATCTGCAAATTATGTTGAGGCGTCGTCGTCCCTATCCCTACATTTCCTCCACTAGTATATATCGGCGAGTTATTCAATGTAGCACCCCCGCTCCACTGAGCCAAGTATCCCGATGTTCCTCCACCGGATAAATTCCCTAATCCAACCTTAGTGCCATTATTAAAGTAAATATCTCCAGATGCGTTAATTGTACCTCTAACGTCTAACTTATTTGATGGTGTGGTTGTGCCGATGCCAATCTCCCCAGTTGATTTCATAATCATTCTTGTCAATAAGCTAGTTCCATCAAAAGTAGAAAATACCAAATCAGTATATGCTCCTTCTTTTGTCCTATTAGCAGAAATTCTCGCAGTAGTTATAGTAGCTCCTCCAGTAGAGAAGTCAATATCTGCGCTACTGCCATTAACACCCCCTAAATTTTCTAAAAGTAAAAGTTTTGAACTTAAAGCACTATTATTTTTAATATGAAGTATTCCAGCCGGCGTCGTCGTCCCTATTCCGACATAACTAGATGACCTATTAATTTCAAAGAGTGGTGTTGCTGGATTACCAATATTTCTTATTGAAAAAGCATATTGATTTGAATCCAACCCTATTGAAAATCCATTAGCATTTCCAGTATCTCTAAAGAATAAGAAATTTCCATCTTCTACACTTGCGTTTCCTCTAACATCTAAACTTGCTCCAGGTGCCTGTGTCCCTATCCCAACATTACTCCCATTCTGATAAATCACAGAATTATTTAACGTAGAAGTCCCGCTCCACTGAGGAATATACCCAGAAGTCCCTCCGCCACTCAAGTTACCCAATCCAACTTTAGTGCCATTATTAAAGTAAATATCTCCAGATG
>CAYSGT010000021.1:8317-15311 GCA_964430805.1 Candidatus Woesearchaeota archaeon | reverse complement strand
TATCAAAATGGGAAAGTAGAACTAAATGAAAAATATGGAATGATAACTTTCAGATTTGGAGAAGGGTTAACGCATCATTATAGATTATTATGTTATAAAGAAGTGGACAAATAATTCGATTCCTTAGCAAAGCTCTCAGCCACAAGTAATGGAAAAACAATAGTCGCATCAGCAAAAACCTTCACACTTTGTGCATTAGGTAATATCTTCCCCCACGAAACAGCCTCGGAAGGCATTGCACCAGCGTCGCTACCATCAAATTCTTGGGAAGTATTAATATAAACACAATAGTCAAGTCCGTTGCGAAGCATATTTGCATTTAGAATTGCATGCTTAACCACTCCAGCTCCCAATATAACTGCCCCGCTCTTTTTCAAACCAATTGTAGTGTTGTTAAACCACACAACATCTTCAGTAGAGTCAATAACAAAATCAGGACGTTTAAATTTAAAGAAATAAATATTATCCCCTAAGGCTCCATCTAGTAGAGCAGGGCAATAAACAGGAATTTGGTGTTTATAGGCCCAATAATAAATACTATTCTCATCTTTAATTTTTTCTCCAAGTTTCCAAATTAGCTCATTTCCAGTCACAGGCCTCCCTCTCTTAATCGCAAGTTGGTAAAGCTCTTCAAGTATTGGCTGAACAAACTTCTCAAAAGCAACATAACGAGAGTTGGGCACAAAAATGTTTCCTATTCTGTTTATCCCTTTCTCGCGCAATTTAGCACCGTCAGCATTAAATTCCCCAATCTTAAAGCTTCCAAGACATTTGATAATATCTTCCTCAATTCCTCCGCAAGTAGTTACCAAAACATTTACTTTTTTATTCTGAACAAGATAACTAATAACATCCCTTAGTCCGCAAGAAATCATGTTAGAAGTATATCCTAAGAAAATAAAGGCTTTATCTTGGATCATCTTATTTGTTATTTCAATTGCCTTTGACAAATGAGTTGCCTGAAATCCAGTAGTCTCAAAGCCCTCAATAATTTTAGTATAATTAACCCCTAAATTAAAGTCATATCCCCGAACACTAATTCCTTCAGGCTCAGAGCTCTCCCTCATTAAATTCTTGCGTGCTGTTTCTTCATTATCCATAATTAAAAGTCAAAATATACCTTTTTAAGAGTATCTAAAAAGAATTATTTCAAAAGTCCTTCAAAATTTCCAGCATAAGGTTTCGCACCGTCTGCAACTCTTTCTCTGACATACCAAGGAATAAGATCATTAACAAAATAATTTTTTGAATGCGCTATTTGAAACTGCTCATCCCCTAAATCCTTGGGCTTACTATCTAGAGAGACCTTTTCTTCTAAAGGTCTAAATGCTACATAACGAATACCATTTTTTTCAACCTCACTAAACAGTGTCTCTCCAAGATGATCGTCCCCAAAAATATACCAAACTCTTTGGCCAGGCTGAGCAGATTTAACCTCTCTAACCGTATTTTCAGCAATTTGTAGATCTCTTCTTCTCATATGTTCTTGAGAAGTTGGAAGTTTAGAGACATAATCTGTAACTTTGTTTAATCTATCTGTAACTGAATCTGTAGGTTTAACAACTCCAGTAGCCTCATAAGCAAGCCATTCTAAAAATTGATGAGGCTCTTTTCCATCTCTAATAGCCATAAAATAACTTAGAAGAAGCGCCCTTTCAACAGAAGTATACAAATGAGCCGTTTTTGTTCTATGATCTGCATCAGCACCAATAACAATTCCTTTATTATCTCGCGCTAAACTAGAAAAGAAACTATCCTCTTGCCCGTCTTTCCTGAAAAGAGCATCAAGATGTCTATCATTTAATTCCCAGTATGCAGTAAACCCTTCTGTAAACTTCTGAAGGCTATCCAAAGTACCATAAACTCCTTCAACAAGTTCGAGTAAATCTTTTTCATCCAAATTACCTCTCAAAGGCCTATTTAAAGAAGAATCTACTTTAACTTTATCATATGCCTCTTTCGCTTGAGCCCTAACAATTTCTTCAGCCGGAAAGTCTCTAAATAAAGATGGAGACCCTTCAACTAATATTTTATCCTTTTTTTCAACAAATTTATCTCCAAGAATAAAAGCCTCCTCATTACCGCATAATCTGTGGATCTCACCCAAGCATATAAGCTGAGCTTCATCAAGCGAGGATACATTAGAACTTTTATGAACATAACCTAAATGTTCGATCATGTCAGCTAGAGTCGGAGTGTGATCGTATTTCACACCACCTCTCGCTTCATCAATCCATCTCCTAAATTCTTCTTGTTCCTCTGCTTTACGCCTCTCAACATAAAGATTATTAGCTAAAAGAGGTTGAACAATAACAGAAGGTTCCTGACTTTGAACTTGATCATCTCCAGACCTTAAAGCAAGCCAGCTCCCAACAGCAATTAAAGGCGCAGCTACTAAAGCCAATAAACCTGCCTTTTTCATTCTAGATGCCATTTTAAGTACAAATCCTATTTAGCGCGATAAAACATTCCATATTTAAGTCTTTGCGATCCCTAACAAAAAGAATAATATCCCCATGATCTCCACAAATAACCTCTTCTCCTTCTTTACCAATAGTACAATTATCTACTAAACTTTCAAAGTCTTCAAAATCTCTAAATTTCTTAAATGGAGCATTAACATTCCTATGCACTTTTTTTATTTTAAAAATTTCCTTTTCAGCAAATTCTTCAGCTTTTTTATCTATAAAACCCAAACCAGAGAGAAAGTTAATAATTGTTTTTTCAGCTAAAACAACACAATTTTGATCTTTAACTGAACCAAGCTCTATTGCAATTCCTTTTCCACCACAATTATTAACAAAACTAGCACTTGCTCCTGGAAAAAAATTATTCCAACCTAAAGTAACTGTTGAAATTGGCAAGAATTTTGTTAAATTAATTATTTTTTCATCACATATTATAAATGGTTTAGATTTTTCACTATTGCTCTGATGAATATCAAGCACAAAATCTGCATTCCTTAAAAAGTGAATTATTTCTCTAGCTGTTCTTCCCTCAAGACTATTTTCAATCTCTAAAGTTTGCTGTTCTAAAAAGCACCTATTTAGATCCTTTTCGATAAATCTTTTATTTTCTCTAAAGGCCATCAGATTTGCAATAATAAAAATAACTTTTCCCTTATCAAGTTTCAATTTTAAAGAAATATTTTTTATAGCGAGAACCCCTGCCTTTTCATTACCATGAACTCCTGCAAGTATAACTATTGTTGGACCTTTTAATTTTCCTTTCTTTTCTATTATTTTTACATTAGTCATATTATTCTCCTTCCAACTAAGATTACTGCATCTCCTAAAGAGACATCTAAGTCTCCAAGCACTTTTCTTGTTGTCTCGTCAGGTTTTGGAGTGGCAAACATTAATTCTCGACCATATACTCCATTGCAAATCTGCTTATCAGTACAACCAGAAAAGAAAGCTCTAGCAAGCGCTAATGATTCTTTATCTACCGCACCATCAAAAGATGGAGAAAGCATTCTACCAGATTCCAAGCAGAGCTTATGAAATGCGCTATATACCTTAGGATTTTGAGTTCTTGTCATAAGTACATCTGTCTGAATTAGAGAATCTCTATGCCTATTCATAGATGCGTAATAACCGCAGTTAGGCAAATCAGGGTCAATAAAGCCACTTCCAAAATAATTAACTGGTGTTCTATTAAGAACTAGCCTTGAGTTAAGAGAATATCCCCTAATTTCTCCTTTTACCATAAGTAATGATAGTGCCTCTGCTTCACGCATATGATCTATTGTTTCTTGCAACGGAACATCTTTCCCAAAACAGCGAGTAGTTACTCCATTTAAAGCCCTTATTTGAGAGTCGTGTAAATGACTTGGATCTTCGACTACAATTCTCACGTCCCCATCTAAGAGAACTTCCATTCTTGCAAATTCTTCTTTTACCATACAATTAATCTAGATTTTACCTTAATATAGATAATCGAATAAAATACGAATATTGAGCGGTAAATTTATAAATAGTTGAATATTATACAATAATATGAAAAACATAGGTCCTAAATTAATAGAATTGTTCAAAAAGAACTATTGTTCTCCTCAAATAGCGAAGATAGCCAAGAAAATAAAAGAGCCGGCTACAACAATCCATTACAATATAAAAAAACTAGAAAGAGAGCAAGCAATCAAAACATATAAAGCTGTTTTCGATTATAAGAAGATTGGAGAGGGACACTGCACTTACATCTTAGTCAATTTAATCAGAGAAAAATATGGTGAGCCTGAAGAAATAGCTTCACAAATAGCAAAGGACCTAAGAGTAGAAAGTGTTGATATTATTACAGGAGATTACGAGATGATAATCAAACTAAGAAGCAAAGATATAGATGAATATTATTCATTCATTAAAAGTGCAATAAAACAGTATGGCTTTTCAAAATGTATCTCCCTTACCTCTTTAAAGCAAGTCAAAACAGAATTTGTAGAGTTATAAAGTAATTATTCATCTAATCTAAATCTTCTCCAGCATCACCGCTCTAACGCCTCTCTGTTTGCAAAGTTCCACAAACCTCTTAGCATCCTCAACAGTGCCGTAAAGCCCGGCGCCATAGCTCATAGGAATCGCCAAAGTAGGATTCAGTAAAGAAGCAGTATTAGCCGCAGTAAGAGCATCCATTACCACATCGCCAGCAACAGGCAGAACAACAACAAAATTATTTCCATTTTTTCCATAACCGCTTAAACGCTTAATTTCAGGAATATTATCAGTATCTCCTGCAAAATAAATAATATTCTTATCAAACTTCAACAAATATCCTAACCATCCTTCACTTTGAGAATGCCTCTTGTTAGCAGTATATGCAGGTAAACATTCTATCTTAAAACCATTAAAATCAAGAACCTCGTCTATCTCAACTATATTAACATCAACATTTTTAACCTTCATAAGAGTGCTTTGACAATCAACAGGACAAAGAACCGTAGTTCCTTTTTTAGAAAGCTTCTGTATATCTCTTATGCTACAATGGTCATTATGGCTATGAGTAATAAGGATAATATCTGCCTTAGGCAGATTATCTGAAATATGGTAAGGGTCTATCGCTAAAACGTTATTCTTAAACTTAACAATAAACCCTGCATGCCCAATAAAATCTATATCAACAGCACCAGTTTTCATGCATCTAAAAGCATTATCAAGCTTTAATAATTATTGAATTTATCAACTTTTCAATTTCCTTGGCAATACTAAACATTTTACTCTCGCAACCCTTAGCGCAAACAATCTGAATTCCAACGGGCTTCTTATCTATAAATCCGATAGGAATAGAAATTGCACACACCTCTGCCAAATTAGAAGGGATAGTCAAAGCGTCCACTGCATAAAGCTGCTCTATACTTACTTTCGTTCCAAATTTCCAAGGCAACATCGGAGTAGTAGGTATAATCAAACAATCAACTTCCTCAAGAACTTTTTCAAACTCTTTTTTTATCATTTCTTTAACTGCAAGCGCTTTTTGATAATACTGTCCTTCAAATTCAGCCTTAGATATCTCACTTCCGCCAGAAATGCGCCTCAAAACCTCAGTTCCGGCAGAATCCTCGATCTTCTTTCCATAACGACGGCCATCCATACGTCGAGTAGCTGAAAAGAATTCAGTCCAAACCAAGGGATGATAAGTCTGAATTGCAAGCCCTATATATTTCAAAGCAACTTTCTTTTCAGACCAGTTCAATCCAACAGTAGCTTTGTCTAAAACAGTTGCCATTAAATCAATTATCCTAATATCCACTTCAGGAACAGAAACAACACCGAACTTAATTTTTCCAACTTTCTCAATTTTCAAAGGCTTAGAATCAAAAGTAGTTGTATCTTTTTCATCAATCCCTTTAATTACATCAAGCAAAAGCATCGCATCAGAAACATTCTTAGCAATTGGTCCTATCTGATCAAGAGACATAGACAAATCGATCAGCCCATAACGAGAAACACAGCCGTAAGAAGGCTTAACACCAACAACTCCGCAAAAAGCAGCAGGAACTCTAATACTTCCTCCAGTGTCGCTTCCAAGACCCATATCACAAAATCCAGCAGCAACACTTGCTACACTTCCAGAAGAAGAGCCACCAGGAATATGATCAGGCAATATTGGATTATGCGTCTTTCCAAAAGCAGAAGTTTCACCTGTCCAGCCGCAGGCGAATTCATCGCAATTAGCCATTCCTATAATAATTCCATCCTCTTTTTTTATCCGTTCAATTACCGTAGCATCATAAGGCGATTCGTAATTTTCAAGAGTCTTAGATGCACAAGAAGCATGCAGCCCCTTAACACAAATATTACTTTTAACTGCAATAATCTTGCCGTAAAGTCTTCCTTTCTTAGCCTTAGAATCAAGGGCCTGAGCCTGGGCAATCAACTCTTTTTCATCCCTTACTTCAAGAAATGCATTAATTAATCGATTATATTCTTTTATCCTTGATAAACATAATTTGACATTATCCTCAGCAATTCCCATATTACATTAACCTAAACTTTCCAAGTCCCGCTAGCCTCCCATAACAGGTGAATATTCCTTGATGATAAGATTCGTGTTGCATAAGCCATTCTAAAACAGTGCCCAAAGAGATAGTGCTAACCCCATAAACTCCATCATGAAATTCTATCTTTTTATTTACATCTGCAGAGTCTAAAAATGTAATTAATTCTTTATCTATGCTCTTCAAAAAACTAATTGCTTTTTTCTTATCTAACTCTACATCTTTATCATATTTTTTATTTTTAAAATCTATTTTCCCGCTTTTCATCCCATTAATATAAGCTTGCTGAGAAACTCCAATATGTCTTATTTGCATGCCAAAAGTTCCTAAATCTTTATGAGGTTTCCAAGTAATTTTATCTTCTGGAATAGTTTCTAAAAACTCATAAGTCTTACCCCTACAAGATTTCCAAGAAGCAAGAAAATCAATAATTCCCATGACTATCCATTAAAATCCAGCATTAAATATCTTGCTAATCTCAGTATCTACTTAGTCGTCTGA
>CAYSGT010000021.1:0-8307 GCA_964430805.1 Candidatus Woesearchaeota archaeon | reverse complement strand
CTAAGCAATTACTAATTTCCTCTTTTCCAAGCTTCAAACGCTAATGAAGTCTCTTCGTTATCTTTAAGCAGTCCCATTGTTCTGAAAAATTCCTGGCTGTCAGAATCGTACAAGAAAGTCCAAATGTTTGCTTTAACATCTAATTCCTTAGTTAAATCAAAATATTTCTCAACAAACTGTGCTTGTTCTTTAGCACTACTTTCCCATCCAGTAGGACCTTCCCTAAACCATCCAATCTCTGTAAATATTATTGGTTTAGTAGTATGTTGTGTTATTTTAGCGTAATAATCTACTGGAATTTCATTAGGATCTTTGTAAATGAGCCCAGGATATGTAGTAAATCCAATCATATCGCTTGAAATGTCATCTAACCTATCCCATTGTGCATTACCCTCATCATTTACTCCTCCAAATAATCCGCCATTTAAACCCAAAAAGGTTTCATATTGATAAACAGTGAAGATTTTAGTATTAGGAGAAACTTCTTTAACCTTATCGTAAAGAGAGGCATAAGCATTTACATAACCCTCATAATCCGTGTAACGATTTACTTCAACCCCAATACCCAAATAATCGATTTTATTATCTTTAACAAAACTAACTAAATTTTCTTCATAATCAGAAAAACTATTGGAGTTTTTTAGTCCAACTAAAATTATTGGCTCATAACTGTATTGTTTAGCCAAGCCAGCAACAACATAAGGCACACTTTGGGCATTCGCAAACTGCTCAATCTCAGCCCATCCAGTAATAGAATCTCCCCCCTCGTTTGCTTTGACAAAAAAATCAGTAAAATCAGGAGCAGTAAAGCTTTTTGGAGATAAACTAAAACCTTTAAGTTCTTCAGTTTTTGCAGAAGTAGCTTCTTCAGTCTTCAAATCTTCACCGTTTTTTTCGCGAGCAGCATTAAAAACCGTCAAACCAATCAGACCAAAAACTAAGACAAAGATTATTACTAGCCACACCTTCATAAAATGGAAAAGATAATTCTAAGTTAAATACCTTACTCCCACTACCTAGTTAAATAATTTGAAAAAGAAAATAGAGGCTCCAAACTTTATCTTTTTTCCTAGTCCTGTAGCTTTATATGTAATACGACCATCTTCTAAAGCAAGAGCAATATCTTCTATCTCATCAAATTCTTCGATGACTGATTGAGAGGTATACACTTGTAATGTGGGTGTAAAAGAATCATCGCATAAATTAACAGATTCTATTATTCCATTAACTATTGAAAAACATATTACTAAATTAGAACCATAATTCTTGCTGATAGTTAATAATATTTGTTCATTACTAACTATTTTAGCCAAAAAGCCTGGAATTTCTCTTCCCTCAATATCAGAAGCAAGTTCCTCAAAATTAAATGAATCTGAAACTCCAAAAGTCTGTAATCTAGCATCAATCATAGCCTTCTTTTCATTTATAGTTGGAGGCGCTGTTTCAAAAATGCCATTACGCCCATATAATGCTCTCTGTGCAACCTCACTTTGGTTTCTAATATCTCCTAATCCAAAAGCAGATTCTCTATTTAGAACAGGAGAAATAGATTCATTTTCAGATACCACAATAGTTTGTACAGGCTCAGGATTAGCTAACAAAAAAGAATCAACTTCGTATGTTCCGGCGTAAACTTCAGAACATTCATGACGCAAGTTTTCATTCAAAGCATAATCTCCATTAGTAATCCTGCACGAATAAACTGAAATTGAATTTCCAACTCTCCCATAGTGTATGGTACCAATTCTGTTTGCATTCAAGTTTCCAGAAGCACCATAACCGCAAGAAGTATAATCTACAACACAAACATCCCCTAATTCATAATGGGCTATGGGTTGACTGCATATCTGTGAGACAGAACCCATAAATTGTCTTTGTGTAGAACTGTTAAACAAAACTCTGGCACAACGTTCCCAATCATAAGTAGCACCCTGTGTGTTTTCGGGGAAAGTAATCTGAATATGCCCTCTAGTATCAATCCAATTAACAGTGCATGCTGCAGTGTTAACTCCAGCCATATTCTTTTTATCAACAAAGCCAGAAACATAACAAGAATGAAGATAATAGTCTCCTCTGTAATCTGTTGTTTGCGGACATTGACTTAAATCTACAATGCAAGAATCGCCCATATATACCCCATTAGGAAGTGGAGGCTCTTCAAGAACACTTTGTAGTGCTGCTGCAATCTCGGTTTCAGATAAAGCTTCTCCGGATCCCCCTTCAAGAGAATCCACCCTCTCTTTAAAGCGATCGAATAATTTGTCAGGATCGTGTCCATATTCTATAGCAAGAGAAACAATTGCTAAAGGAGGCGTTGAAGATAAAGCAATACTAGCCAAATCCTCAAAATCTCTTACAATTCGCCCAACAGCTTCAATATCTTCTACAATTCTATTTAATTCCCTTCCAACCCTGCTATTGTCAAGTTCTTCCTCTATTTCATCTAAAAGAGACTCAAATGGATCAAAAAGTTCACTAAGAAAACTTGCAGAAGCAAATGAAAGGAAGAAAAAAGATAAAAAAACCCCAATTAAAAAACCCCTTCTCATTAAATAAAGAGAGATTAAGATTATAAAAACTTGAGCCTAAGCACCAATCTGATAATCCTTTATTGAAAATGGTTGGCAAACCATTAAAAACCAAATAAAAATAAAATTTATTCATAAAATCTAAAAAGGCAAATTATATTTAGAATTATGGAAAAACAAAGATGCCCATGGGTAAATGATAATCCCCTTATGATTAAGTACCATGATGAAGAATGGGGTAACCCATTAAAAGATGATCAAAAACTATTCGAATTCATAATCCTAGACACTTTCCAGGCAGGACTAAGCTGGAACACGATTATAAACAAAAGACAAAATTTCAGTAAAGCATTTCATAACTTCAACCCAAAAACCATAGCAAATTATACAGACAAAGACCGACAAAGACTCATGCAAGATGCCGGAATAATTAGAAACCGCCTTAAGATAGAAGCCACAATTACAAATGCAAAAGAATTCCTAAAATTAAAACAAACCCAGCCATTCAGCAACTACATTTGGCAGTTTGTAAACAATCGTTCTGTAAAGAACAATCCGAAAACAATAAAAGACTATCAATCAAAAAGCAAAGAATCAGATGCTATGAGCATAGCGCTCAAAGAAACAGGCTTCAAATTCGTAGGCTCAACAATATGTTACGCCTTCATGCAAGCAGCAGGCCTAGTCAATGACCATAGCGTAGATTGTTTCAGAAATAAAAATGCTAACTAAGCAGTCAAGTTCATTCTCAAAAATGTAGCAAAATATTCAGGCTCTAAATCTCGTTCTGTCTGTTTAGTCCAAACAACTTGTTTAGAGAAATCAACATTATGAGGATTAACTTTAGGCCTAACTGTTCTAAGATAAATTCCACTTTTGCTGGCATCTGCTTGGTGAGCAAATGTGCCAACAAAATCAATGTAACAACTAGGGCTCAAAAGAGCTTTTGCTCCTTTGCCTTCCGGTTTAAGATGTTTGCCAGTTAAATAAAATTTCTCTCCATCTATTGTAACTTCTAAACAACAATAAGGAATTCTTCCAATTTTACAAAATTGATCCCTCATAGCATCATTAGACTCATTTCTAGGGTCTACTTTATTTATTAAACCGCTAGATTCAAAATCAGATTCAATTCTTTGGCATTCTAAGTAAGCAACCTCAAAACCCAAAGAACTCAAAGCCAAACCAAGAACAGGTGTACATTGATGACAATGACCCCCAAAAGTGGGGTAATCAGTATCCCAAAATCCGTTTTCTTTTAAAACAGACTCATACTTACCATCCCATAATTCTTTAGCCACATCAAATATGGTCTGGTGAGGATTAGAATTTTGAAATCTAGTAAAGTCTGTTCTTACAAGATCAAAATTTATTCGAGGAAACAGATCCTTCCAATTTACATTTAATTCCCTATAAGAAAAATTCATAAGTTCTTGTTTAACATTTACCATCAATCTTTACAAATGAAAGAGACCATTAAATATCTTGTGATTAACCAACAATTTCCACTAACTTTCCTTCGTTTCTCTTAGCTTCTTCTATCCAAGGTAGAATTCTTTTTTCCCAATCTCCAGGAATATAAGTTATAATTTTTCTATCTTCGGTATAGGATTCTCCCTCAAATACAGGCTCATCTTCATCAAACACGTGTAAAAATACCGACCCGCAGGCCATTAATGAGCAATATATTTCTAATCCCCCTACAACACCACACATATAAGTTTGGTCGTCAAAAGAATCTCTCTCGTCTCCACGATAAATCCCGCGTGATTCTTGTTGAGATTTTCTAAATCTACGTTCAAAGAATTTCGCCGTATATATACAATCATCAAACAATTCTTTTAGTCTTTGAGATTCTCTGAGTTCTAAATCTAGGCCTGGGGGTTCATGTCTTAGAGATATTTTTCGAGTAGTAAAGTCAGTCCTTCCTAAAATATATCTTGGAAGAGCTAATTCAGTCATACAAAACCCATAAACGCACCGTTTTTAATCTTTTATATCTACCACTCAATCTTATCAATATCTGTTTCTTCATAAACTATCTCTTTTAATTCATAAAATTTAATGGTTTCTTCAACCTGATCACTAAAGTAACGCAATTGATAATCTTTATCAGTTTTAGGGTCAAATAGCTCAATTAACATTTCTTTAGTAGTTTTATAATCCTCAAAAACATAGTGTGCGTCAACTTCAAGCTTCTTGCCATTAACTGCAACATGATCTCCTTTCTTCAAAGTAGAAATATCTTTAGATTTTTTAACAATATTCATAATACTAAGGGTAAAAAGTTATTTTTAAATCTTACTTTACATATTCAACATTATCTAATTTTTCAAAAGCCTCATCTCCAGTAAGAAATCTTACACCTAATTGTTTAGCAAAACAATAACCAATGCAATCAGTCATTGAAACATCTCGTTTATTTAACAAAATCTTAAGTTTTGCAGCATTTTTTATAACTTCATCGTTAAAATCAATTGCAAATGGATAATATTCTTCTAAACTAACATCCGCTAAATCTTGGTTATTAGATTTAAGAAACCTATTATATAATTCAAAAATATTAAGTTTTGTAGTTATAATTACCGAGTCAAGATAAGGCTCATAGTTTTTATTCTCTTTAATTATCTCATAAAATGCGTAAGTATCAAAAAAGAAACACTTATGCAAACTTTCAAATTGCTCAATCGTTATAGAGTTCTCTTCTAATTTCATCTTTAAACTCTTGCCCTGTTTTTTTTAATTTTCCCTTCCCCATACCGAAAGTATCTCTAAGTGCATTCCTAGAATCTTTAACAAGAATAACTTTAACATCTTCATTTTCCTTCATTCCCTCTTTACTAATAATTTCTACAGGAATGACTATGCCTAAAGAATTACCCCATCTTTTTAATCGAGCCTCAATAACTTCCATAGTTATACAATGTATAACTAGTATTTAAACCTATTCTATAAAAATTTTCTTATCCAAAACATGAGGCCTGCACATCTCATACCCGTCATCATCAGGCTCATAACCTACCAATTTCTTAGTTTCTTCTAAATCCATATACTTTTGTTTATTATTTGAAGAACCTGCAAGTATTCCGAATTTTACAGTGTCTGGAGCAAAAATAGATTTGTAAATTAATTGAGCAAAGTCTCTTTGAGATAAAATATAATCAAAATTGCTTCTTGTAGGGCAAGCAGTTTTCAAAGATTCATCTGAGATGTAAGCCCCTATGCGAATAGCAAAACAATTCAAGCCATAAGTATGGGCATAAACGTGACACATAGCCTCAACAAATACCTTAGTAGCCCCATAATAGTTCAAAGGTTTAGCCATTTCATTCATTCTAACACTTTTGCCAAGTGGATATCCGCGAATAGCATGAACACTGCTGGCTAAAATAACTCTTTTAACATTAGCCCTTCTAGCAGCCTCAAGAATATTGTAAGTTCCAATTAAATTTGGCTCAACAAGAGAATTAAAGTCAGAAGCAGGATCTGAATTTGCAGCCAGATTCACAACAACATCAAACCCGCTAAATATTTCAATTAGTTCATCAACATTAGACAAATTAATTTTAACAGTTTTATATCCTTCAAGAGGAGTTTTATTTATGCCAACAGTCAAGTCATAAAGCTTGGAATATTTTTTGTGATATTCTTCTAAAAAGCTAGAACCTATGCTATTTTGCCTTTTACCAGTTAAACCTGTAATTAAAACTTTTTTCTTAACCATTTAATCCTCATCTAAAATCTTAAACATTAGTTAATAAACATTAGTCTAATTTTTTTGCGCGAGACTATAAGCACTTACCGGAAAAGCAAAACTATTGCCCCCCCAGTAACCAGCCCAGCGTTCGCTACCAACTTGCAATCTACCACCACGTCTGACCAACGCGGAAACACATTGAATGGGTCTTTCCTCATCTTTAACATCAGCATCATAACTCTTTATTCCATGTCTCAATGAACTCGCTACTTCAGCCAAAAGTTTAGCCCCTATATCAAGAAGGGAAATTCGCCTAAATCCATCTTTCGCAAGTTTATCAGGGTCCATTTCTCCCAAAGAATAAGAACCTTCAACAGCAAATCTAACCTCTCCATTTGTTCTTACGCCATTAACTTCCTTTACCCCCTTAAGCTTTCTCTCAAGAGTCTTTCTATCTAATTTCATTCCAAACCCTAAAGCTTTCCTATCTGGAACAACATACACTCCCTTGGGTCCTAAAGATTTATGTTCTCCAACAAATAAGTTGCAATTATAAACCCATAGAATTCCAGAGTTATCTAAAAAACCTCTTGCCTCCGTAACAAGTTCTTTATCTTTATTAACTCCCAAATATAAATCCCTAAAAAGAGGAGCAGTATCATCTCCTATAGGAACAAAACGCCCCATCTTTAAAATCGATCTACCAACATCCCTATAATTTCCATCACGCCTTTCAGACAAAATATAAGATACTTCTCGCTTTCCGACAGGAACATGAAGTTCAGTTACCAAGCGTGATTCTCTTCCAGCCATATTTTCAATAAAAATCAATACTATTTAAATCCTCATAATGTAGTAACTAAGAAAAGGTAACTATATCTTCCCAACAAGTCCAATTCCAGGCCTCAAGGTCTTTCCACCTGCTTCCCACTCAACAGGGCAAACTTCCCCACCGTGTTCGCGAACGTACTTGGCAGCTTGCAACTTTCTCAAAACTTCCTTTACACTTCTTCCAATAGAGTTATCATGAATATCGGCGCTCTTAACAATTCCATCCGGATCAATTATGAAAGTAGCTCGTAAAGCACGCCCTTCATCAACTCCAGAGTCAATGTAAACCCCATACATCTTGCTAATCCTGCCGGCAGTATCTGCAACCATAGGATAATGTATTTTCTTTATAGACGGAGAGCTGTCCCACCAGGCCTTGTGTACATGTTGGCTGTCAGTGCTTACACTCAAAATTTCAGCGCCAGCCTTCTTGAATTCAGGGTAAAGATCAGCAAAGCGAGAAAGTTCGGTAGGACAAATAAATGTAAAGTCTCCAGGATAGAATGCAAGTATAACCCACTTTCCTTTCAAAGCGCTCAACTTAATCTGTTTAAACTTATCCTGATGAAACATAGTAGCAGTAAAATCAGGGGCCCTTCCGCCAACTAAAGTTCCAACATTAACGAGATTATTTGATGATTGCTGCATTTTAATTCCAGTGTGCTTTTTCTAAAATAATGCACTCTTCATCTTTATCTGGGGCATTTTTAAACATTATTGTCTTAAAGTCGACATCACATTCCTGTCCTTTTTTCTCTTCTCTTAAATATCCTTTAGAACCAGTCACTTTAGAACTAATTTTAACGCCTTCCAAATCTTTCCCAAATTTCTCCAAAATGATGCGTGCTTCCTTGATTACTTCTTCATTAGCCATATAAAACAGGATTAAGAAGAGTTATTAAAAATATCTATAGCCTCCCTAAACAATTATTTACCTAAAACAACCAAAAAGTCTGAATAAATCATGCCTATCTTATCTTCACCAAACATCATTCTATTTTCAACACAAGTAGGAAATTTAACTCTAGTTCCTTCATCTATAGCTTCGCTCAATGCCTCGAGAGTCTTCTTTCCATAAGAAGTTGGGATAACTGATGCAGTATAAAGCCCCTCATTAGTTTCAATTTGCAAAACGTAGTTTTTATCACCTGTAATTCTTACAGACTCGTTTCCAAATAAAGCCCCTTTAGAAGGAGCAATTTCAAGTATATTTGTTTTCTCTTTCTTAACAATGCCCTCAACATATTTACT
>CAYSGT010000020.1:0-15541 GCA_964430805.1 Candidatus Woesearchaeota archaeon | reverse complement strand
CTCCTTCCTTCGGGATTTCCCGGTTCGATTCCGGGCGGTGGCGTTATTTAGGAGGGTATATTATAAGTCTCAAAAATGCAACGCATCCCCTATCTTTATTAACTTGAATTTTTTGTTCATTAAATGAATAAAAAGGCTCAAGTGATTACTAAAAGGAATTTTTTGATTTTAGTTGGTGCAATTATTGCTATAGCCTTAATATTTGGTAACGGAGAAATGTTTGGTAAGATTACAATTTTCCTCATAGGGCTATTCCTAATAAATCCGATACTATCATTTTATACTAATACTTGCATCGATTCCTTTGGGTTAAGTTGGTTGGAAAAAATAAATCTTACTTGTGAGATTGGAGATTATGAATTCTCTGTTACAGCTTATTTCTTACTTTCTGAAGTCCTACTATTCATTTTATTCTGATAGCTACTTATAAATATTTTAGTTAATTAAAAGACTTTATGATTAAAAAAGATAAATAGATTAAATAATAAACTCTTTAGCTAAAGAATACAGATTTAGTATGCTCTTCACATAAACTTCTTTGCCTTCCTTTCTCTTCTTTATCAAATTATTGGTTTCTAATTTTACACAATAATCTGAACATCTTTTGTAAGACAGATTTAACTCTTTTCCTAACTGGGTAATTGTCTTCTCTTTATTCAAACTAAGCTCAATAATCTTAAATCTATAACGATTAGATAATGCTCTGATTTTATTAAAAATTTCTGGATTTGTTAAAATTATCGTCCTATTCATCCCCCAAAATCGGTAGAATTTATATATGAATATAGTCTCTCATTTTTGAGGGAATAACATTGTATGTCTAATTTAATAGCAAATAGTAATAAAGAAGAAGCAAAAAAAGAAGTAGCTAAATTAGTAAAAGAATTTTTTGAATATTCAAAAGAACAGATTGAAGCAAAAAAAGAATTTCAAATACAATCGGAATTTATAGACCCTTTATTTAATGCTCTTGGTTGGGACATGCGTAAAGACGCTGAAAGAGAAACAAGGGTATTGAGGGGTAGAGCAGATTATATCTTAAAAATAGGTAATGAAAATAGATTAGTTATTGAAGCAAAAAGCGTTAATGTCACATTAACAGAAGATGAAGGAAGACAAGCTGTTTCGTATGCACACCATGTAGGTATACCATTCGCAGTTCTTACGAATTTTAAATATTTAAGAGTTTATCATGCCTTATCTAATATAAAAAACATAGATAAAAATCTATTAAAGGATGATAAAGGATATTTAGTTTTTAATTGCGAGAATTTTATAGAACAATTTGATAGATTATGGCTTTTATCAAAAGAAAATTTTGAAAGAGAAGAAATAGATAAGCTTCTTGAAAACGTTGATAAAAGGTTAATAAAACCAATAGACGAATCTATTTTAACAGATTTATTAGAATTTAGAACTTGGCTTTCAACAGATTTGAAAAACAAAAGAACATATTTAATACCTTCACAGATAGATGAAATTGTTCAGATATTAATTGATAGATTAATATTTATGCGTTCTGTTGAAGATAGAGGACTAGAAGAAAAAGATTTTCTATTAAAAAAAGTCTCTGATGTTCAACAAGGCAGAACAGATAAGAACCTATGGGCTTCTTTGATTATTTTATTTAAAATCTTTGATAAGGAGTATAATTCAAAACTATTCTCTGTGGGATTATTGGAAAAAGAAGGATTTTTTGAAGAAAAAACCTTAATCAAAGTTATTAATGGGATTTATCATGGAACACAAGACCATCAAAATAGGTATATGTTTGATGCTATTCCCATTGATTTGTTAGGACGTATTTATGAACAATATTTAGGTGTGGTTTTAAGAGGTACAGAAAAGAGAGTTAAATTAGATTTGTTAAGTGGAAAAAGAAAGAGTATGGGGATTTATTATACTCCATCTTATATTGTAGATTATATAATTAAGAATACTATTGGAGAATATACAAAAAATAAATCTCTTGACGAAATTTTGAATATTAAGATTTTAGATTGTGCTTGTGGCTCTGGCTCTTTTTTGATTGGGGCATTCCAAGAGTTAATAGACATTATTGAAAAAAGACTAAAGAAAGGAGAAAAATCAAAAAGTCCACAGTTTACCTATATTAAAGACAGATTAGATTTAGGACAAAAATCAGCTATTTTAGAGAGATGTATTTATGGAGTTGATTTAGACGAAAAAGCAGTTGAACTTGCACAACTTAATCTTTTATTAAAGATTTTAGATGAGGAAACAAGAGAAACAAGAAGAAGGATTTTACCCTATATGAAAGGTAATATTCAAAATGGTAATAGTCTAGTTTCTGACTCTTCATATGAAAAAGCTTTTAATTGGAATGCTCAATTTCCAACAATAAGAGAAGGCGGTTTTGATATAGTTATTGGCAATCCGCCGTATGTTGATTACTCTAAGATAAAAGAGACAGAATATTTTAATAAAACATATATTTCCTCAAAAGTTGAAAATAAGGTTGTAAAATATAATTTATTTCAATTGTTTATTGAGAAATCTATAAAACTATTAAAAGAAGGGGGGATGTTTGGATTTATTAACCCAAATACTTATTTATCAGCAGAAAATGCTTTTTCTTTAAGAAAATTAATGTTGGAAGAGGTATCATTAAAGAGAATAGTTGATGTATCTCATTTAAAAGTTTTTAAAGACGCATCTACTTATCCCATAATAACTATTTTTCAGAAAGGAAAGATTAAGAATAATAAATTAGGTGTCGCTTTTGTTGAAAATGAAAAAGATATAGTCATTGAATTAAAATTAAATAATATTGAACAAGAAGATTTTAGTAAAGATAAAAACCTAAACTTTATGATTAGTTCTACATCAGAAAATAAAGAATTTATCTCTAAATTAGATGGCTACAATAAACTAAAAGATTATGGAGAGATATTTGTATGGGGTTCTTCTATTACTGGTTTTGCCACGCATAAAGCAAAAGAGAAACAAAATGATAAAAAGTATTCTCCTATGATTCAGACTAAAGATATAAAGAGATATAAGATAGATTGGAAAGAAGAGTATATTGAACAAGGAATTTATACAAATAAATTAAAAGACTTATTTGGTAAAAAGAAAATTGTTATAGCAAGGGTTACAAAGGGCATTCAAGCTACAATTGATGAACAAGGTTATTATGTTGGCAAGTCCTCAATATTAATACCAAAAGATAAAGGTTTATATGAAATCTTATTAGCAATAATAAACTCTAAATTGATTAATTATTATTATAGGATGAAATTTGAGACAACACATATGTCTGGTGGTTACATTAGATTTGATATTCCTTACTTAAAATTATTACCCATAGTCTTACCATCAAAAACTCAAGAAAAAAAGATAAAGGAATTGGTTGAAAGAATAATTAGGTTCCATAAAGAAGGTAAGTCTGAATCACAGATTAAAAATGTAGATTATGAAATTGATGAAGAAATATATAATCTATATAGATTAACTAAAGAAGAAAGAGAGATTATAGAAAATTCTTAATTTATTATTCTCTTTCCAATTGTCTGTCTTAACAATCTTTTCTTTACTTTTTCTGTTAGGTAAAATGGCTTGCTTTCATTTACCTTCATTTTCATAGGGTGTAAAGTTCCTTTAGAATACCCTAAGTCTTTCCATTTCTTGTAAGAAATACCTTTAATTATTTCTCGCATATCATGAGTATCATCTCTTTCTAAGTCAAAAAGAGGCTTGCTTAAGTTGAAGCTGTTAATTTTACCTAAGATATAGTGTGCTAGTTCCCTAGTTTGTTCTATCAATACATTTCCCCAACCATATTCTTTGCCTCTGAATTTTACCTTACGAGAAAAGCAAATTTGGATTTCTTCGATTAATTTCTTAGCTCCTGAAGGTCTTAAACGCAAATTATAATTCTCTGTTCTAATAAAGTCCTTCTCATTCAGCTTTTTCTTTTCTATTGCAGATATTACAGCTAAATCAATCAGAAATCTAAATGGTTCTTGTAAGTCATAAGCTAAGCTTTTACTACCCATCTTCATTTCATGTAAAAATCCAACATGAGCATCTAGACCAACAACATTAATTGCTCTCAAACATTCAGATTCTAAGATTGCATATCCATAATTCAACATACAATTAATTTTATCACTTGCTCCATAAGGTTTCTTAGCATACTCTCTTCTATCAAATTCATATTCTTTAGGGATTACCTTCATGATTTCTTTCCAATAAGCACTAGCAACTCTAGCCTCTGCTCTGATTACCTCGGAGATAGTGTTTGCATCTTCTAGTCTATCTTCTTCTATTTTGAAGTTATATTTTATGTCTGGATATTTAGCTTTAAGCCAATCAAGTAGAATCTTAGAACGAAGTATCTTTGTTTCAACGAATTTCTTGGCTAATTCTAATCTTAAGTTAGAGTCTATATATGAGGAGTATTGTGCAAATTTAGTCTTAACTTGCACGCTTTCAGATGGAAGCATAGTAGTTAGAAGCTTTCCATCCCAATTAAGAAGAGTAATAGCCACATTATGTTTGATAAGCCATCTAATCGCTTCTATGCTTATTTGTCCAGACCTTCCATAAATTACAATGTTGTCATAAGGTATTCTTTTTGGTCTGAAAACATATTCTTTTGGCTTTTCTTCTGAATATATACCATCTTTGATATATAGCCTAGCTCTATCTACCGCAAAATACAACCCATGACCATTAAGTAAAAGAAACCTCATGAGAAACTCCCAACATATCTAAAAGAATGAAGAGATTCACACAATTCAACGCTTTTTCGTTCGTTTTGTTTGATTAATTTGACTATTTCGTTAGTTTTATTACTTTCAGAAGTTTTGGTAATTAGTAAAACTTTTTTTGTCTTGTTAATTTCATTGAGCGATATCATATCTGAAGTCCTTTGCTTTTGAAGATAGTTATGTGGTGGTTATATGCTGAATCATTAAGTCCACCAACTATGGTGTGAAGATTACCATTGGCTCTTATCCTAATATCTTGCAAAACCTTAATATTATCAGGGGCTAATTTATTTTGAAATTCCAATAAATCTGCACGATTATCATCAATTATTTTAGCTAAAGTCCAAGCAGTATACCCTTCACGTTCTAGAGTATCAACATCTTTTCCTGAAGCAACATCTTTCTTCAAAGATTCTATTACTGCATAACTATTCAATAATCCTAAAAGATAAAGTGTATGGCTTTTTGTATTTTCATCTTTCACTCTCTCTTCAGCATTTAGATATTTTCTTTTTTCTAAAATATTATCTGTTATTTTAAGAAATTCTATTAAGTTCTCTTCAAAATCTTTCAAATTTAGTGGGAAAATAAAGTTAAGAAAGTTATTGTATAAAATTCTTAACACTCGTTGTTTTATTTCATAATCATTTTCTTCTTTCAGCATTTTTCCTAATTCTGCTAGATGATTCGGAAGTAATGCAATCTGTTTCATAGACTCTATTTCAACTAGAGCCATCTTCTTTTTTATTGGGTCTGAACTTTTTAGAGATTCTATCAAGATAGAATTGTATCTGGGAAATTCTTTATATTTTGAAAGAGCATAATAAGAAGCCCTTTGGTCTTTATTGTTTATTCCATATTGCTCAAAATCTAAAAATATTATTCTTATTATTTTTGAATCATCTATCAAGTCATCTAAATGGCGATGTAAAGTAGACAAAGACAGATTTTTGTTTATATTTTTAAGCTCTTTTACCAGTTCTTTGAGCTGAACAAAAGATTTTGAATTAAGAATTTTTAGTATCAAATCATCTATATTATAATTACTGTTTACATCACTATTGATGTCATTTATATTGCTAACCATATACCAATAATGATACCACCACTATTTAAATGTTATCATAGTCTAATAAATATATGAAAAACAACAGATTAATCATAACACTGCCTGAAGGGTTGAGAAGAGCTTTAAGAAATGCCTCGAAGCATATGAGTTGTTCTCAAGCAGAGATAATTAGAATTTCCCTACATCACTACTTGAAGGACTTTGTAGAGAAAGATAACAAAGAAGAAAAACTAAAAATATTGCCTAATATTTTCAAAGAATTTCTTGAGGGGTTGAGTAAAAATGGTTAGGTCTTTTTCTAAGATTTCTTGGAGTAAATTAACTTCAAATCAGAAGTCTGATAGGATTCTTGCCTTAGATATTCTAAGAATGATGAAAAGAGGATTTTCTTTAACCGCTTCCTCTAAAGAGGTTGGTCTAAGCAAAAATGTTTCTCTAAGACATTTAGGAAGAGCAGTTTTCAAAAGGTCTGGAAGATGGGTTGCTTCAAAAACTAATTCTATTGAAAGAGAGATGAAAATTTATGAAATAGGTAGAATTAGGAGTATTATTGTTAAAAAATCTAAAGATGCTTCTTTAATTGGAGAATATTACAATGAAGTTAGGAACTTTCTGGAGACTGGAGATACAAGTGGATTAAAGAGATTTAGGGGAAAGGTAATAGTTGATGCAAATGGAAAGAAGCATAGATTAGAAACGAGACCTGAAAAAATACGTGAAATTGAAGACTCAAAGGAGGACTCTGAATTTTTCGAGATATATGAAGATGAATAATAATCGACTTAACTATTTAGCTAAAAGAAGAACGGATATATCTCATAAAAATTTAGATATTGAGATATTAAAGAAAGGAAGTAAAGAATCTGAAGACCATCATATAACTTCAAGAACTAATTCTGAATTTATGATTCCTTTATGTAAATCATGTCACGAATTTGTTTCAGATGAGCAGAATTCTATTCCTATAGTGCATAGAAAGAATAGTTTTATTATTGCATTCAAAAGTATTTCTGGTCTTCTAAGGCTATTAGCTCACCAAATTGATTTTATAGTTGAGAGGTTTATACAAAATGACAAAAATAGCAATTAGAGTTCATTCAGAAAAAGCAGAGAAAACAGATAAACCAGAATTTGAAAAAGAAAAGACTAAACTAAACCATGATAGAATTCTAGTTTTAGATACCGAAACAACAACTGATGAATTTCAGAATCTTAAGTTTGGTTCTGTATTAATTATTGATAAAGATAAGAAAGAATACAGAGCTTTATTTTACAACCCAGAAATATTGACTAATAATGAGTTATTAGAACTTATTAAGTTCTCAAAGAATAACAATATAGATTTATATTCTTTAGAGGAGTTTGTAGAAAATATATTCTATCCAGAGGTTCTTAATGCTAGAACTTTGTGTGTTGGATTTAATTTACCTTTTGATTTGACCAGATTAGCTTTTCATTATGCCGAAGCTAGAGGCAATCAAAAAGGTTGGTTTTCCATACAACTATCGAAAGACAGGTTCAAGCCAAGAATTAAAATAAAGTATGTAGATTCTATGAAAAGCTTTATTCAATTTTCAAATCTAAGAATCAAAGGCAAAAAAATTAAAATTCATAAAGGTGATTTTTTAGACCTTAAAACTCCTTCAGTTGTATTTAGCGACAACAAACATATAACTCTAAAGTCTGCTGGAATATTCTTTGGTTGCGAGGTCATTAAAAGTGAGGCTAAAGAACACGGTAAAATTAATGAAGAATATATTAACTATAATCTAAATGATGTTTTAGCAACTTATCACTTATACAAAAAAATTATTGAACATCTCAAGATTTATGAAATAAATATACCCGTTACAAAGATTTTTTCTTCAGCATCTTTGGGCAAATATGCGTTTGACCAAATGGGGATTAAACCATTATCTCAAATCAACTCATCAATAAATGGTAAAATAAAAGGTCAATTAATGACTGGTTATTTTGGTGGGAGATGCGAGTTAAAATTTAGAAGAACTCCGATAGAGGTTTCTGCTCTAGACTTTCTAAGCATGTATCCATCTTTAACTATAAACATGAATTTATGGAATTTTATAATTGCTGAAGAAATAAAAGAAAAAGAAGTTACAGAATGGGTCATAAATTTCTTATCTAATCCTGATATAAGAGTCCTACTAATTAAAGAAAGTTGGAAAAACTTCAATATTTTGGTAGAATTAGAACCAAATGAAGAAATACTGCCCGTAAGGTCTAATTATCTTGCAAAATCTAATGTTTATAATGTTGGAGTGAATTACTTCAAGCATGAAGGTAATTTTTATTATGCCTTCCCAGATGTTATAGCTTCTGTGTTGCTTACTGGGAAAGTTCCTAAGATAAAGAAGGCAATAGAGTTTATACCAATAGGCAAACAAGAGTCTTTGAAAGAAACAGAGATTTTAGGAATTAAACTAAACCCTTCAGAAGACAATTTTATAAAAATCTTAATTGAAAAGAGACAAGAATTAAAGATTCTAAGAGATAAAGAACAAAAAGGCTCTGAAGAATACAATAGATATGATGGAATGCAAAGAGCTTTGAAAATATTAGCCAATTCCATAACTTATGGCATATTTATTGAAGTAAATCAACAGGACAAAGAATCTGACCTTAATGTTTATGCTAGAGAGGAATTTTTTACAAAACAGAGACTAGAAGATGAAGGTAAGTTCTTCAATCCACTTATAGCAGTCATGCAAGTTGCTGGTGCTAGACTTCTTTTAACCATAGCAGAAGTTTATCTAAAAGACATGCAGTCATCTCATGCATATATGGATACTGATAGCTGTTTCGTTCCTTCAAGTATGGCTGATGAATTAAAAAATCTTTTCAAGCCCTTAAATCCTTATAATTTTGAAGCTGATTTTTTCAAAATTGAGAAAGATAAGGTTATGTTCTATGGAATAAGCTCAAAAAGATATGTAATCTATAAAATGGTTAATGGAAGACCAGAAATAATTGATTACAAACTTCACGGATTAGGACATTTGTTAAATCCCTATGAAAAAGGTGTAGATTGGCAAAAGAAATATGGATGGACATTTTATGTTTGCACTATGAGTTAATAGACAAAAAAGAAATAATAGAAAAGTATTCATGTCTTCACGCAATATCTAGATTAACTGTTTCTACTCCATTTATACTGAAGAGGTTTAATAAATATAATCAATGCAAACCTTTTTCTAAACAAATTAAACCATTTAATTTTATTTTAATAGGGCAAGGAAATTCTGAAGTAAAACCAATATCTTCTTACAAAGACAATCCCCAATCAGCAGTTTATGAAGAATTTATTGATTACAGAACTGGAAAAGTAATGAAAGGTTCACATTATTGGAGAACTTTATCTGATATAATATTTGATTATATGAATCATCCAGAGTCTAAGTTTGAAGGAAAAGATGGCTGGTTGAAAAGAAAACATGTTATTGGTGGAGAAGTAAGGCATATAGGAAAAGAGACTAAGAATATTGAAGAGCAGTTTCTACAATTAAATAAGCCAGTTGAATATATTGATGAAGAAGAGTTAAAAAAGAAAATTCTGAATATGAGTCCAGAAGAAGCTAGAAAATTAGGCGTTAGGCATCGAAGCACATTAACAAGATGGAAAGATAAGATAAAGAAAAGCGAGAAAATTAAACTAGGTTTTCTTATAAAAAGAACTCTTAACTAAATCTTCATAGAGTTTAATTATCTCATCTAGTCGCTGGTCTGTAAGAGATAATTTTAAATCATCCTTGCCGAATTTTAAGGCTTTAATCAGAATTCTTACACAAGTAAGAGGAATTAGAATATCTAACTTTTCATTATGCTCTCTAGGAATTTTATGCCTTTTATGTAATGGGTTGTAACAATACCTTAGATGATGTTGTTCAAGAGAGGAGTATCCTCCATGAACTATGTCGCTAAATGGACTATACAAATAATCATAAGTTTCTTTTTCTCCAATCTCTGTGGCTATTTCTCTAGTATCCTTCTCTTTCCAATCCCCGACATTTACATCAAGCAATGCAGGGTTTACTACAGAATCAAGTTCTTTACTTAATTCTTCTTCAAGTTCTTTGTAAAGTTGATTTAATTCGTTATTTGGTGCTATCGATTTAAGATGCTCAATTAGTAGTTTTTTCTTTCCTAACCCATAATCTCTATATCTCAATAAGTCTTCTTCTTTTGCTTTAGTCTGAAACCATACTAACAAAAGATAAGAGTCTATTAAACTTCTAAGCACCATTTTACCAACTTCGTCATTCCAATATTCAAAATTTCTTAAAAGTCTCTTTGATAAGTTCATTATCCTGTTAAATAATCCTAACTTTATTTCAAGACTTTGAATGTTATCTGGAGAATATTTAATTGATTTGAATATATCCTCATGAATCTCGTAAATATCCCCAACAATTTCAGAAAAGCTTCTAGCAATTACTTCTGTCTGATTTTTATCTATAGGCTTATTCTCATTTTTAAGCTCATAATAATTCAGTAATGCATCGCACGGAAATATCTCAAAGCTTCTATTCCAAAAGTATTCAGCCCATAAATACCTCTTAGTTTTATCAGCAAAAAGAGGAGTTACCATTGTCGCCCTTATCGAAGGTCTAATTTCTTTAGCCCTTTCCGATTCCCAGTTATTCTCTAAAAACTTTATATCGTAGTTACCTTTATTTTCTTCTTTCTGAAAACTAAGTATTTGTCTTTTAATTAGACTATCAATAAACAAACCCATTGATAATGAAGCAACCTTACTAATTTTATAGTCAAGATTGCCTCCAACTTTTAATATAACCTCTAATGCTTCATCATCTTCAGTTTTAATTTCTCCTATCAGTTTTTTAAATGGGCATTCTGGATAAAATTTGACTAAAGGAGATAAGGCATCTTTAAGCTCGCTTAATCCTTTTTCATCAATTAATTTTATTATAGCTTCCCATTCTTTATCAGTAATAGCACAAAATTCATACATCAATCCATTAACTTTTTTACCTTTAATTTTATCTACAGCTTGCATTAATTTGTCAATTAAATCTATGGAAACATCGAGACCTTTAGACTCGTAAATTAAAGCAATCCATAAGACATTTGGAAAAGTGTCATCAAGATAACTTATCTTTTCTAGATTAGGAAGAGCGTTGAGAGGGCTAATAAGTTTTTTCTTATTTCTTTTGTATCCTTCTAAGACCATAAACTTGGTTATATTTTTACTATTTATGATTTATTGCGTTGCATTTTTGAGACTTATAATATACCCGGCGTTATTTAGGAAATTATAGAGCCTATTTCTTAATTCTGACATTTACGGAACTTTCATAACCATATTTTCCAAGAAATACTGACTGGTTCATGATTAAATAACTTATTCCCTCTATAAATCCAATTATTAGGGGAATAAACGTCCAAAAAAATATTAGGTAAATTATCCCCTGACCTACCCTCCACAAATAAAATTTGTGAACTCCTATTCCCCAAGGAGGATTGCAAGAATAGCAGCTACTCTTTTGTTTGGAGGATTACCTAAAGAAATTATTAATTCCCGAAAAGTCTTGAAAAGAAACCTTTCTTAGGTTTATCTTCCATGACTGGTTCTATTTTTGGTGGAGGAGACATAGAACTTAACTTTTGCATGCGCATTTGTGACTCTTGCGCCATTTCTTTCTCTGCTTGAATGAAAGCTTTGTCCACTTCAATACGAGATGTGCCTTGATTTATCAGTGCCCATTTGAGAGAATCCTTGTTGTAGCCTTTCTGCAAGTTCTTTTTTATGTAAATTACTGTGCTATTTATATAGGTCTCGTCTTTTTTCATATATTCTTTTAATTGATTTGGTATAAAAAGATTATGTTGATTGGGTTTTGCTATTTAATTACAATCGGCTTATTTTTTTTAAAGAATTTTATTGCTTCCTTAAGCTTTACCGAAGATTCTGAGAATAATGTGGCAATTTTTTCACCTTCTTCAATATATTCTCCGACATGTTTGTAGATATAGATTCCTGAGGCTTTATCTATAGGGCAGCCAAGAACCCTTGCCAGATAATTAATCTTAGGATTAGATATTTCCTTTATTATACCGTCATGTTTTGAGATAATTGAATGGCTGAATTTTGCTTCTTGAAGCCATGTTTTTGGATCTCCCCCTTGTGCAGAAATTATTTCACAAAACTTTTTGTAAGCTTCTTTAGAATACAATATCTCTCTTGCTTTTGCGATTCCTTGCCCTTTCTTTGCTTTTCCAACCATTTCTAAAAGATTCCCTGCTAATAAAATAGATTTATTCTCCAAATCTATCGGAGAATTATCCTGCTTTAGGACGCGCAATACATCTTTCATCTCTAGAATAGGACCAACTCCATTACCCACTAGTTCCGCCCCGTAGGTTATCACGGTTTTAACTTTTAGGCCTAATTTTTTCCCCAAGAGAACAAACATTTTGCTTAATCTTCCTGCCCTTTCCTTTGAAACCTTTGCCCCATTTCCATAAGGGATATCAATTAATACATGTGTGCTACCTACTGAAAGTTTTTTTGCTAAAATTGAAGCAAGCAATTGTGCCTCTGGGTCTACTCTAAGCAATTTTTCTACCCTGATTAGCTTATCATCTGCTGGGGCAAGACCTAATGAACCGCCCCAAGCTAAACAAGCTCCTGTACGACGGACTACCTTCTTTAACTGGGCTATTGAAAGATCTACAGGGGCCATTGATTCTACTGCATCTGCTGTTCCTGCTGCAGAAGTGATTGCTCTAGAAGAAGTTTTAGGCATAATTACGCCAGAGGCAGCACAGATAGAGACCACAATCGGAGTTGTTCTGTTCGCCGGAATTCCGCCAATACTATGTTTATCTGCAACAACTTTATATGGCCATGAAATCCTTTTACCGGTCTTAACTATGGCTTTTGTCAAATTAATTACTTCTTCTATAGATGCTTTGCAATGAGTCATTGTTGAAATGAAATAGGCTATTTCTGCTTCCGTCAGACGGTTATTAACTACATCAGACATTATTTTATCTAAATCTTTAGCAGAATACTCCTTACAGCCAGCTTGGTTCTGTAGAATTGATGAACTCTCTGCAAATTCCGCAGGCAAAATGTCTACATAGCCGTTATGTGTTTTGGTAAACGAACTTAACTCCTCGGATAATGCTACTTCTCTTTTTTTAATGAAGCCGTTTACTAAATCTACTATCGCGACTAAACTATCGCGATTGCTCTTTATTACCACTCTGTCCCCTATATGCACCCCAAGTTTTTTTGCATCGTATTCATGCAAAAAGACTACTGGTTTTCCTGTGGCGATCTTTAGAAGCCTTAATTTGAATCTCATTTGTTTATAAGACAGCAAAGATGTTTAAAAATCATTCCGATGGCGAGAACATGTCTGATAATGTGCCATCCTTATAGGCTTTCAGGAATAACACTAAGTAAGACAGGATTAATGGACCCAATATTAAACCAGGTAGGTTAAAGACGAATAATCCTCCAATCATTCCCATCAAGACAACAACCGAGGATACCCCACTTTTACGAGAGACTATATAGGGCCTTAGAATATTATCTATTGTTGAAACAAAGAATAGACAATAGATGGCAAATCCTATTGCAAAACCGACCTTGCCTACAAACAACATCCCTATTGTAACTGGGACCCATATAAACCAGGGACCTATCATTGGCAGCATCGAAGCAAATGTTCCAAAGATTGTAAGCGTTAGGGCTCTCGGCACTCCAAATATTAGAAGACCTAACCCTAAAGCCAGGCCTTGAATAATTCCTACTATGATATAACCATAAATAATAGAAGAAGTTATGTCTTTGAATTTTGTAACAAGAATTGTTTCTTTATCTTTTCTAAATGGAGATATGCCTGAAGCAAATTCCCTTAGGTTTTCCTGGTCGCGCAATGCAAAGAAAAAGACGAAAAATACAACTGCCAGATTTAATAGCAAAGTTGGGAGATTTTGAAGAAGACCGATTAAATAACTAAATATAGAAGAGGCTATATTCCCTGTGAATTGAATTATTACTGTTGTTAGCTTTTCCTGAAATTCTGGTGTTGAGGCAGGAAATAGATCTTTTACGATTGCTGAAAAATCTATATTCTGGCTGATGTTAAAGAGATCAAAAACTTGCTGAACAATTGCAGGCAGAATAAACCACAAGGGAACTAGAATAATGATAAAAATAAGAACGCATACTAATATGGCGGATGTATTTCTCTCGCGAATTGTTCTGTAAACTCCCTTATAAACAGGGGAAAAGATGTAAGCTAAGATAAGGCCTCCGAATACCGACAAAGCTATCGGCCTTATTATAAGAAATGCTGCTACCCCTAACAGAAGCAGTACGATAGATACAAAAATCTTTTTAATATCCTTATTTGTCAGCGCCATTGAGTATCGACGTGGAGGATATATATAAAGTTAAGCAAGACTTCTAAAGTATTTGGAGAATTAACTTTGAAATATTTATAAACTGTGTTTTATAGTATTAGGTATGGATTTTTTTATTCACAAACTATGTTCTGGTAGAACAGACCCCCTTACACATTTACAGTTTGAGAGATATAGCAGGGGATTATTCAAAGATAAGGCTGTTGTAAAGATTAAAAATTCGAAGAGAGTTTACTCTATTTCAACAACTTATGAATACTCCAATGAATTTGCCCTTTATCTGGCAAATAAGCTCGGATATAGAAAAACACAAGTTACTGGGGTAATTGTATCTACCAGAAATCTAAAAGAAGAAGATGAATTTCGTCAGCTCTTAGCCCATGCGCAAGTAAAACAATTTGCAGGTGTTAAACAGTTCATTATTTCTCAAGAAATCTCTGGTAAAGAAATAGCAAGTATGATTTCGAGATTTCCAAGAGCTTTTTTCGGACTTTCATTTAATGTGGATGAATACGAACTAAAAACAAAAGCTAAAGCCCCTAAGTCTGCAAAACCTAAAACAAAAGAAGAAGATGAATTAAAACCTGATTTCTGCAAATTAAAAACAACTGACAAGAGTATAATCAATCACTTAATATTTGATTTTAACAATGATGACTTTAAAGAAATAATTGTTTCTCATGACTTTGACATTAGAGACATTGAAGTGCCTGCAGATGAAAAAGACCCTGTGAAGATGAGAGAAAGAGCTATTCGGAAAGGGATAATAGTAAGGAAGCTAACAATTGATGGGGTTAAACATCGAAATGAATATAATTTCGCTGCTTAACTCAAAATTTAAATAGTTCGTGTAGGTTGGATTATTCAAGGAGGTTTTTATGAATGTTAAAAATATAGCTACTGTAAATAGAATTCTTCTTGGACTTCTTATGCTTATTCCAGGGCTACTGAAGCTGTTCGTTATAAAGCCGGCTACCGTTGTGGGAATGCTATCGACAAATGTGCTGTTTGCTTGGGCTCCTGGCTTTTGGGCATGGGTTTTAATCTTATCTGAGATTGTATTCGGTATAGCGATTCTTGCAAGATGGAAGCTTGAGTACACTGTGTGGCCACCTGTCGTCATTATGATAGTTGCTGCATTCACGGCAAGCTGGGGCAACTGGCCCACTGTTTTGATGCATCTTGTTATTGCATCAAATTACTGGTTAATTAGCAGAAAAGCTCCGTAAAGAAGTTTTTAGATTTTTTATTTTGTTTTTTGGAGTTCAAAGAGTAAACACTATACAAAGTTAACTTATGCCGAAATGACTAAATCGTTTCC
>CAYSGT010000019.1:11637-15784 GCA_964430805.1 Candidatus Woesearchaeota archaeon | reverse complement strand
AAATAACTAACAAAGCAATTACGACAAAAGCATGCTTCTTATTGACATTAAACCTAAATTCCATCATCCCTCAAAACCAAACAATCTTTCATATTAATAAATCTATCCCATATCTCAATTAACAATCACAATAAACCATATAAACTAAAACTCACGAAGAATAAAATGGAGCTAGGCAAAAAACAAGAGCTTGAAAACGAAGCTAAGCAATTCTTTGAAAGCCATAAAAAAGAAATCGGAAAATCATTAAGGGGCAATGAAGGCATTATCCAACTAGACTTCGACACACTTTCCAAATTTTCTCCAAAACTTTCAGAAAAACTAATAGAAACTCCTGAAGAAATTATCGCATTACTAGAAATAATTCTAAGCGAAATGTGGTCTACTAAAAATCTAAGAATCAGATTTCAAACTCTTCCAGAATCATCAAAGATAAAAATAAAAGAAATTCGAGCTAAACATTTAGACCAGTTCATTGCAATTGAAGGAATAGTAAGGCAAGCTTCTGATGTCCGTCCCCAGGTAGTAAACGCTCGTTTTGAATGCCCGACTTGTGGAGCAATTCTTTCAGTTCTCCAAATAGACCGCAAATTTCGAGAACCTTCCCGTTGTTCATGTGGCCGTAAAGGACTATTCAAACTTCTATCAAAAGAAATGGTTGACGCCCAGCGTTTAGTCATAGAAGAATCTCCAGACTCCTTAGAAGGCGGAGAACAGCCGAGAAGAATGAACGTCTTTCTAAAAGAAGACTTAGTAGACCCAAAAATGGAAGACAGAACAACGCCAGGAAGCAAAGTAAAAATAATAGGAGTTCTAAAAGAAGTTCCAGTTCCACTTCCACAAGGTTCAATCTCAACACGTTTCGATCTAGCTATTGAAGCAAACAATGCAATTCCTTTAGAAGAAACTTTTGATGATTTAGAAGTAAATGACATCGACGAAGAAAACATAAAAAAAATAGCAAATGACCCAAAAGCATTTGAAAAACTGTCCAGCAGCATAGCTCCAAGCGTATATGGTTTCAAAGAAGTAAAAGAAGCCATCTTATTACAATTATTTTCCGGAGTAAAGAAAAAGCGTTCGGACGGCGGAAACACAAGAGGAGACATCCACATTTTATTAGTGGGGGATCCTGGCGTGGCCAAAAGCGTGACACTAAAATTCGTAGCTCGCATTGCGCCAAAAGGACGTTATGTTTCAGGTAAGGCTGCAACGGGCGCAGGATTGACGGCCGCTGTAGTAAAAGATGAATTTCTAAAAGGCTGGTCTCTAGAAGCAGGAGCAATGGTCCTCGCGAATAAGGGGACCGTTTGTATCGATGAAATTGAGAAAATGGACGAACACGACCGTTCAACAATGCACGAATCATTGGAGCAGCAAACGGTCACAATTTCTAAAGCAAACATTCAAGCCACATTAAGATCAGAAACTTCAGTTTTAGCAGCAGGAAACCCAAAACTAGGACGTTTCGACCCTTTAATTCCAATTCCTCAGCAAATAAACATTTCCCCAGCACTATTAAGTCGTTTTGATGTTATTTTTATTTTAAGAGACTTGCCAAACCGAGTCCAAGACGAAGCAATAGCCCGTCACGTTCTAGAAGAACATCAACAAGACATTGTCCGCGATGTCATAGACCCAAAACTCCTAAGAAAATATATAGCATATGCAAGAAAAAAAGTAAAACCTAAACTAACAGACGAAGCAGCTGAAGAAATAAGAGAATTTTATATTACAATTCGTAACAAAGCAGGCTCGTCAAGTTCCGAATTAAAACCAATCCCAATAACTGCAAGACAATTAGAAGCAATAGTGAGGCTTTCAGAAGCTTGTGCAAAAGTACGCCTCAGTAACTTCGTAACCGTAGAAGATACAAGACGAGCAATAAAGCTGTTAAAATATTCAATGATGCAAGTAGGCTATGATGAAGAAACCCAATCTTTTGACATAGACAGAGTTACAACAGGAATCCCAACATCAAAAAGAAATAAAATAATCGCAGTCAGAGAAGCAATATCAAGATTGGAATCAAGTCTGGGCAAACTAATTCCTACAGCAGAGTTAGAAAAAGAACTCGGCGAGAAGCTTTCAAAAGAAGAAATAGAAGACGCAATTAATCAACTATCAAAATCAGGAGACATCTTTAAACCCAAAGCAGGCTTCATTCAAAAGCTATAATTTTATAAAGCGCCTCTTTGCCTTGCTTTTAATGGAAAGAAAAGAAAGAACCCTTAGATTTGAGCCTAATGAAAGAGGCAGATTTTTTAGAGCAATAACGCTTGTAGGCAAAGTATTTGGATTTGAACCTGAAATACTACTAGATACGATAGAACATGAAAAAGCACATATCAATGAGGCAGAAAGATTAGGACATGTGGATAAAATTTATGGATATTCTATAAGAGTGGCTAAAAGGTGCCGAATAGGCATAGGATCTTTTTCTTTCAAATTTGGAAGAGATTATTTGGTAGCATCAGTACTGTTAGATGATACAAGGGTTTCTAATCAAGATATGGTTAGAGTGGCCTTAGCACCCATCCAACCAAGTTCATGGGATTTTTATAAAGCGATGAGAGCTTTTGGATTTAAAGAAGAATGTAAAAGAATAAAAGAAGGAAAATACGAATCTGATGAAGAATATAGAAAAGACCTGTTAAAAAGAGCTAATAATATATAAACGAAGATATAACAACAATCCTTAAATAATAAGAGAAATAAAACAAAAAATGGCAGAGGAATTCAAAAGACACACAGCATACAAATTGAAAATTGGTGACATCCTAACAGGAAATCACATAGTAGACGGCGAGAAACTTAAGTTCATAGAAACAAATGGTAAAAATGTAGCAAGAGTTAATCTAATCGCAAATGTGGTAGACAAATTCATCCAGGATGACGAAAAGAAATTCGCCTCAGTAACTCTAGACGATGCATCGGGACAGATAAAACTAAAAACTTTCGGCGACGACATAGAAAAATTAAAACCATTCGAACAAGGGGACACCGTCTTAACAATAGGAATGGTGAGAGAATGGAACAAAGAAGTCTATATAACTCCAGAAATCATAAAAAAGAAACAACCAGAATACTTATTATTAAGAAAACTTGAAAACGACTCGCAAAACTCACAAGTAACAGACAAAAAAGAAGTCACAGAACTAAAGGACAAATTAATAACAATAATCAAAAGGGAAGAAGCAAACGGCGGAGCAGACGTAAAAAACCTGATAAGTGAATTACAGGCAAAACAAGACGTAGTTAACCAGGAAATCAGAAAGCTCCTCGAAGAAGGCACAATCTACGAGCCAAGGCCAGGCAAAGTCAGATATTTAGGTTAAATATTTTATTTAAGAGTTATTTTTTACTAAATCAATAACTGTAGTTGTCTCATGGTAGATCCTTAAACAAGATATTTTATTACTAGTAAAATCAAATCTGTTAATACCTCTCAATTTAAGGATAAATGGCGTTTTTATTTCCATACCAGCAACTAAAGCTCCTTTTTTATAGGTCAAGACTGCATTCCATTCTACCATAGCCAAATTATCTGTTTCAATGATTTTAATAATTTCAAAAGTTGAGTGAGAAATCCTCTTCTGAAAATCCATGCAATAGTTCTGTATACCTTCAATACCAGTATAAACAGGAAAATGAACATTATATATTTGGACATCATCGCTAAAAACTTTTCTTAATGTTTCAAAATCAGACTCTCCTCGTGCCTTGAAATAAAGCTCAATTAATTGATTTTTATCCATGAAGCAGTTTACTTAGTAAACTATATAAATTGCAACTATCAAAATGTAAAGTGGATGCATATCAATGGAAAAGAGAAAAGTTAGAAGAAAATAAATATACTTGCCCAATCCATAAGACTGCTTTATTAATTGGAGACAGATGGACATTATTTATTCTCAGAGAGTTTTTATATAATAATAAAAAACAAAAGTTTAATCAGCTGCTTCGTGCATTAAAACCAATCAGTTCAAGAACTCTTTCAATTAAACTTAAAAAAATGGTAGAATATGAGCTTATTGAACGAAAAGAGATTTTATCAAACATACCGTGTGTGGATTATAAAATAACTAAAAAAGGAGAATCTCTAAAACAAGCACTTCAAGAAATGGGAAATTGGCATAAAAAGCAT
>CAYSGT010000019.1:6741-11627 GCA_964430805.1 Candidatus Woesearchaeota archaeon | reverse complement strand
AATATTAAAGAACATAACACCTTAATTCTTAAAAAGAGATATTTGCCAAAAAAGGAGTGAAAGAAAGAACGTTTAATTCTTTTATGCCTGCAGCGCATGAATTATATGTAGCAAAAGCATTAGGAATGCAAAAAAGAATCTCTGGAATAGACTTAGAAGGAGAACACGCACAAGTCGAAGTAAAGTTTAGATTGCTAGATCCAGCTGGAAGACATCCCAAAAAATGGGTAGTTGTAAATCATCAAAAAGAATATTCTAATGAGTCAAATGGACAGCCAACCTATTGGTGTTTGGGTTTTTACCGTCTAGCCAAACCAGTTGCATCTTTACCCCATAACTTAAAATCAGTTGAAAGATTAGAACAAATAGTAACAGAAAGAATTATGCATCTTGTTTCCTGGGATTGGATGAAACAATTTCCTCCTCATTATACGAGCGGAAGAACTCAATTAACTGAATGGGAAAATATCCTTCTTTACGCTAGAGCAGATTGTCTTCCTAAAATTAGCCATACATTCCAAACCCCAAAAGGTCCAATGCATTTAACAGAAGGTGTAGATCTAAAACACTTCCCAGAATTAAGAAAATATAAAAAAGTAGCCTGACTATTTTAGATAATTATGCAGATTTTCCCAGCACCACTGTTCTGAATAATCTGCTATTTTCCTTTTGAGAGATTATGTCTTTGATAACTTTAAGGGCATCAGGAATTGCTAAGGTCATATAACATGGATCTTCGCCCATTTTTGTAAAAACTCTTCTACCTTCCTCTAACAAATAGACAGTTCTCGGCTCATCTAAATAGTGTCTACCTATGCCATCATAAGGCAAAACGAGCCCCTCACAAAAATCTAAAGGGCGAGTTACAAAAACAGGTCCACTTTGTAGAGTTTGCGCAAAGAAAGTTTTTCCGAAATCTCCAGCTACTCCAACTAAATCGAAACGAGTCTTTCTATCCTCTATAGCTACAGCCCATTTTGGAACTACCAGATTAGCAAGTTTGTAAGTTAGACCATGAGGCTCACGAGAAGAGAGCCCTTCAATTACAGCATTAAAAGTTAACATAAAATCAGCAATAAATCTCGGCTTATAAAGCTATTTATCCTAATTTCTTAACTGTTCCATTAGTAGCGTCTAATTCAATTAAGTCTCCATCTTTAAGCATTTCAGTTGCATTTTCTGTTCTTTAAACCATCCGTTAATAACATCTTTAACTTTTGATCCACGCATGCGTAGTTTAGGCAAGTGGGGGCTTATTGGAATAAGGCGCAAAGCACAAAGTTCTTCTCCATGTTCTATTAAAAATTTCCTAAAAGATTCTGTTTGGTTGACAATATCACTTGCATTAAACTGCGTAGGCTTATCAAAGGGCAACCCAATAATTGAATTTAACACTGCAAGTCTTTCCCTTTTATCATTATCTTCGGCTCTAAGTGTTTCAGTCTTAGAATGCTTAATACTCGCAAACCACTCAGTAAGTGAAATTTGTTTTTTATATAATTCTGTTAAATCAATCCTCTTTTCTTCCATCTCAAAAATAAATAGCTAAATCCTACTTAAGTATTATTGCCTTAAAAAGTATGTTTTTTGAGCTCTTACAATCCATTCACACATCGCAGCCTCATAATCATTTTTTCTATTTAATTGAGAGAGTAAATGACCCGGTTCTTCAAATCTAAAGTTAACCATTTCTCCATTTCCATTAAAGGCAACAGGGAACTCAGTAGCAACAACTCCAAAGCATTTCTGAGTTACTGTAACTCCATTCCTCATAAAAAATGTGCTTCCTAAGTAAACCATTCTCTTCTTCTCCAAAGTAAGACCAGGCACTTCTTCTCCTAATTCTCTTAAAAATGCATCTATTAAAGAATTATCATTAGGCTCTTTTCTGCCACTAACAAGTCTTCTAACTTGACCAGTATGAAGAGCATCTTCTCTACTTCTATCGGCTACTAAAATAGTTTGTCTATAAGGACAAAGAACTAAGCCAGTTGCAGAAAGAATACCTTTTTCAATCATGAAAATTAAGCAAATAATCAGTTTATAAGTATTATTATCTTCTCAACTTATGCTTAACTTTAGAGACAAAACCTTCATGTTTCTTATTAAACTTCAACGCAACCCAAATCAGTACAATCAATAATACAAACAAGAGCAAGAATCTCCAACTATTTGAGAAGTTTCTCCAATTCTTAACAACGCCATAAAATACAGACCAAATTCCTCCAGCCATAAGTGCGCTTCCAACAGGTTCAGTAGAAAGTAAAAAGAATCCTGCAATAAAGACGATGATTCCAATAATTATAGAAAGAATGAACACTCTATTTGAATGAACGTCTAAATCATTCTCATAATCTATGCTGCAATCATCGCAGTATCCCCCAATAGCGCAGCTATTAGGATCATATTCGTAAATAAACTGGCCTTTGGAATTCCAGCAAGCTTCTGCACGAGTCTGTAAATCGGCTGGAACAGAAGGGCATGAAGCAGGCTCACGAACACCGATAGGCCCAGCATGAATATCGCAGTAATCTTCATATTGAGGAGTTGGATAAAATGTCTCTAATCCTTGAAATAATGCAAGAGCATAAACTACGAATATTCCAACACCTAATATAAAGTTCTTGAATTTCATAAATGTCAAAGTCTGCTCAAATTTATAAACCTTCTTTAAGCCTCAAACAAAACTAAGTCCTAATTTTAGGTTTAGTTAAATCAACTACTTGATTATGCATTTGAATAACTCCATCAAGAAGGTTAACTTCAACTAAAGCTAAGTTTACTACAGGTCTCTTAATGCTCCATGGGCGCAATTCTCTATCCGCTAGTTCTCCACTTTCAGCGCAACTTGCTCCTTGTAAAACCAATAATTCTCCATTTGAATGAACACGAACACATTGATTATGATAATCCATAAGCCCTAATAAAACTCCAGGAAAAGACTCTGAAACAGCCTCATAAACTTGTAACCTTGAAGGACGATTGGGAAGGTTCACATCCCTAACAACTGTCAAATGATTCAAGCCACCCCTAACATAATAACTCATGGAATCTCTTGAATCAGCATTCATAAAAAACAAATAAAAGTTCCCTTATTAACAATTTCGATACTCAAAAAACATAATCAAAACACTTAAAAACAGTTCAAATCCAGCAAAACAATGCTAGAAGCAACAATACTAAAAACAAATCATAGAACCAAAGCAGAAGCTGAGAAGCTTAAACCATATATTTTGGAATGCGATATTTTTTCGCCAGAATGTACTCATCCAAAAGATTATGCAAGAAGCGTTGAAACCTCGTGGCAGAATTTACTAAAACAACCAAGGGGCATAGCTAAAAGAGAGCTAAGAAGAACCCATAAAGATTTGTCAGCAGCATATAACTTCATGGACGAAGAAGCACTAGCCTATCACGATTCCATGTTCCTTGCATTGCATGATTCAAAAAAACCTATCTGGGTAGTGGAGAAATTACCTACGAAAAAAGAAGCAGAAGAACTTGTAAGTGAGTCTAACGCATTTAGAGGTATACTAGATCCAACAATGAAATGTCTTTTGGAAAAAGATATTGAAGGTTTCTTGAGATTAAGCAAAGATTATTTAATGCGCCAGTTAGCTTTTGTCGATAAAAGAGATAAAATAATAGCTCAAGAGATAGATTCTGGGGAGCCTGCCATAAGAAAAGCTTATCCTCATTTAGAAAAGCAGGAGAACCTTAAATTGTGCGTTCAAATAGGGGCAACACACAGACCAGAAATTTACACAGCTCGAAAAGTAAAAGTAATTGATAAAGTAAACCTCTCAAAAAACCCTGTTCTAGTCTTGAAAAGAAGAGTATTTGGTGGATTAAAAGAGATTCCACAAGATGAAAGGCTGAGATGGGGCCTGCTACTCTTGTGGTGTAAAGGTCTTCTAAACAGTACTCCTGAAGAGATAGAAAAATTAGATTACGAAGGACTTGTCAAATTAGCCACAAAATAAGTTTAAAAGCCCTAAATATACCTAATAATCATGAAATCCTACGAAGCCATGCTAGACGATGCGTACAAGAAAATCAAAGTAGTCCAGACCTCAAGCGACAGATTTGAGATACCTAAAGTGCAGGGAAAAGTACAGGGAAAAAACACATTCATCACCAATATTAACGAAATAGCTTCATACATAAGAAGACCAGTCGAAAACCTGGCAAAATTCCTACAAAAAGAACTGGCAGTGTCAGGGCTATTAGAAAAAGAAAGGCTCATGTTAAAAACAATGCTCAACTCTGCAAAAGTAAATGACAAAATAGAATCGTATGTAAAAGAGTTTGTTTTATGCACAGAATGTAAAAAACCAGACACAGAGATAATTACAGAAAAAGGCATAAAATTCAAGCACTGTTTGGCTTGTGGAGCTAAATCTCCAATCAGATACAATTTGTAAATTATTCTCGAAATCTAGTCAAATCAATACCCATATCTTTAGGGCCAAAGGCTAATGGCAGAAGTTCTCCTATTGTAGCAATAACTATTTTGTCTTTTCTTGTAGTAGCCATTAATACCTCTAAATCCAAATCAGAAATTTGAGACGACTCATATAACATTTGTCTGCAGCTTCCACAAGGAGCAGTAACTTCTTTTGTATCAAATCTTTCTCCCCTAGCAACTATTGCTATCTTCTGAAACATTCTAATTCCTTGAGCGTTAGCACGGACTATAGCTGCTCTTTCTGCACAAAGGGTAGAACCATAAGCGGCATTTTCAACATTTGAACCAGTAACTACCAAACCTTCCTTAGATAAAATAGCTGCTCCAACATAAAATCCAGAGTATGGATTATATGCTCTTTCCATTGCTATACCTGCATCAGTCAATAAACTTTTATCTACTTGAGTAAGTGATTCGT
>CAYSGT010000019.1:6180-6731 GCA_964430805.1 Candidatus Woesearchaeota archaeon | reverse complement strand
GTATGTTAAAAGCCTCATAATCTTACAAGATACAGTACCGTTTTAAAATCTTTCCCAAATGTTTTGATAACAAAACATTTAAAACCGCCCTAAATTTATCTCAATAGGAGGTCAAACATGGCTAATAAACCAAAAACAGAGTTTTACGATGTCAAGACAAAGAGCAAATTTACAACAGATAACTATAGACTCGTAGAAAAAGCTGGAAGATTCTTCATTGTTGCAAAATCCCCTGCTGGTACGCACGAATGCTGGAGAGTAGTAGGAAAAGACGCTGCAGCAAAGCTGAAGTAATCAGTCAAATTTTAGATTTTTATATTTTACAATGTGGGTAAAAGTCCACAGTTCATCTAGGAAAGTAGTTGCTATATGCGACGAGAACTTATTGGGAAAAAGGTTTGAGCAAGGCATTAAGCAACTCCAAATAACAGAATCATTCTATAAAGGAGAAAAGATGTCCAAAGAAGAAGTTCTAAACTTGATAAGGGCAGAATCATCAAGCGCAACATTTAACATAGTAGGAAAAGAATCAGTAAATATGGCAATAGAAG
>CAYSGT010000019.1:3915-6170 GCA_964430805.1 Candidatus Woesearchaeota archaeon | reverse complement strand
ATGGGAATGGGTCTGGGTCTGGGTCTGGGAATGGGTCTGGGTCTGGGTATGGGGATAATAATTAAACAGAATAACAAAATATGAGCAATCCAGTATTCTTACGAGTAAGCACATATAAACTAATAGAAGCAGGAATTATAGAAAAAAACTCTGCATCAAAAGTCAAAAACATACCTTTTATCCTTATAGTTAACTAATCAAATAACTTTTAAAACCTAAAGCAAGAAATTGCGCAGGCTCAAAATCCACAGTAGATAGCTTTTAAAACCCTGATTTTCCTCACCAGTTTATGCAAGAACAAGAAGAAGACAATGAATTCGGAGATTTCGAAGAGATATTAGATGGAAATACTGAAGAGGAAGAAGCTCCAGTAGAACCGGAAGGCTTTGTAAGAGCTAGATGGCCTAAGAAAGATGAAGTCATAGGCACAATAGTTCAGAGATATGGAGGCAACAGAATGGAGGTTCTAACAACAGATGGAAAAACAAGAAACTGCAGAGTCCCTGGTAAATACAAAAGACAGCTGTGGTTAAGGCCGAAAGATTTTGTTTTGGTAAAGCTATGGGAGTTTGACAAAGAAAGGGGAGACATAATATACAAATACAGACCTAATGAAATAACCCAATTAAAGAAAAAAGGTTTATTAGATTCATTAACTCAAGAATTCTAAAATGATATCAGTAACAATAGAAAAAGTGAAGGAATTTCTTAGAAACAAGGAAAAACTAGAGCAAAAACTTAACGGAAAGATATCCATAAATGGGAAAACAGTTACAATAGATACAGATCCTTTCAATGAATTTGAAGCGCAAAGAGTTTTCGATGCTCTTAACTTAGGCTTTTCAGTAGAAAAGGCCCTCAAGGTGCTTGATGAAGAAAATAATTTCATAAAAATAAATATAAAAGATTTCGCAAACACAAAAAACCTAGAAGTTGTGAGAAGCAGGCTTATAGGAACTCACGGCAAAACAAAAAAAACAATTGAAGAAATAACCAAATGTGATATATCCATCCATAACAACTTAGTTGGAATAATTGGTCTTGCAGAAGTTACAGAAAGAGCACTAACTGCAATAATAAATATAATCAAAGGAACAAAGCAGGCAAACGCGTATAAATATCTTGAAAGAATAAATGCCCAGAAAAAAAGTAAAAAAGAAGCTCACAAAAAAATTAGTAAGAAAGATAAAGAATCTCAAGACTTCAATTATGAAGATGAAGATTCAGATGACTTTCAATAATAAAAAGAAAATAAACAAATAAAACTTGAAAAATTGAGGCCAGTTATCTGCGCCTAGCTTTTTTTCTTGTGGACTTTTTGCTAGTTGATCTCTTTACAGATTTCTTAGCCTTTTTCTTCATCACTTTAAAACAAACACCTCTTTTATTAGAACAAGAATCACTTATATTTAAATCATTGCCAAATTTTTCAAGAAAAATAGAAAACATTTTTTATTGAAAAATATCCTCGACGATAAAAAATAAATGAAAAATGTCAAAAAACATTTTTTAATTTCTAAAAAGATAAAATGAAAATAAATTTAAGAGGATGGGAGAAAATTATCAATAGAGGATGCTTAAAAAGTAGCAAAACTAAGATTTAAATAACATGAAAAAGGTCTTAATTTCAAGTCCCCTTAGCTCAGCAGGTGGAGCGCGCGGCTGTTACAATTTCACACAGAAATTGAAGAAACCGTGAGGTCGCTGGTTCGAGCCCAGCAGGGGACGTATATTTTTATATCAATTTTAACACCTTTATATATGAAATCAAAACAAAAAGTCCTTCTAGGCCTTTCAGGCGGAGTAGACTCAGCAGTAGCCGCACTGCTTCTAAAAAAACAAGGTTATATTGTTATTGGGGCATTCATGCGCTGCTTCTCAGAAGAAAAAAACAAAATAACCGGAGAATGTAGCTATATTGAAGACAAAAAAAGTGCGCAAAGAATAGCAGCCATTCTAAAAATTAAATTAATAGAATTAAATTATGAAAAAGAATATTCAAAAGAAGTAATCAGACCAATGTTTAAGGCGTATGCAAATGGTCTAACCCCAAATCCGGATTCTCTATGCAATACAATAATAAAATTTCCATTCCTATGGAAAGAAGCAAAAAAGCAAGGCTGTCAATACATAGCAACCGGACATTATATCAAAAATGTAAAAAGTGGCAACAAATATTCTCTAAAAATTCCAAAAGATAAATCAAAAGATCAATCTTACTTTTTATATGGCTTAAATCAAAAAGATCTAAAACA
>CAYSGT010000019.1:0-3905 GCA_964430805.1 Candidatus Woesearchaeota archaeon | reverse complement strand
AAATAAGACAGGTAACAAAAGATAACAATCTATCAAACTGGAACCGCCAAGGAACAAGGGGATTATGCTTTGTAGGAAACATCAACATGAAATCATTCCTAAAAAAGAAAATAATGAATAAACCTGGCATAATAAGAAGCCCAGAAGGGCAAACCATAGGAAGACATGATGGAATGATGTTTTACACAATTGGCGAGAGATTGAAAGAAAACGAACAAACCACAATATCAAACAGGTACAGAAACAAAGTAAAATCTAAATTATACATAGCAGAAAAAAACATTAAAAACAATGAACTGATAGTAGCCCCAGAAAATCATAAAGCATTATTTAAAAAACAATTCTATATAAAAAATATAAATTGGATATCTGAAAAACCAAAAAGTAAAAATATTTTAATAAGAATAAGACACCTAGGAGATCTAAACAAAGCAAAAATAAAACAAGAAAAAGGCAAGATAAAGGTAATTCTAAACAAACCAATTCAAGGTATGGCACCAGGTCAATCAGCAGTCCTGTACACAAAGTCAAAAATCATGCTAGGCGGCGGAGAAATTCAGCACTAACAATCTTTTTATACATCCCTAAATTAATAATCCCATGAAATTAACAGAAGCAATAGCTAAAAGAAGGTCCGTAAGGACATTCTCCAATAGACCAGTCAACTTTGGCATAGTATTAGAAGCAATAGATGCAGGCAATCAAGCACCCCTAGCAGGAAACATCAATAATCTAAAATACCTAATAATCGAAAATTTAGAGAATAAAAAATTAATTGCAGAATTTTCCCAACAAACATGGATTAGTGATGCGAGCTGGGTAGTTCTGGTTTGCACACAGCCGGATAAATTAGAATCGCAATATCAAGATAGAGGACTGGTGTATAATAGGCAGCAAGTTGGCGCAGTTATAGAAAACATGCTTCTTAGCCTAACAGATCAAGGCCTAGGAGCCTGTTGGGTAGGAGCTTTCGCTGAAAGTGAAATAAAGAGCTACTTCAAGATACCAGAAGATTGGAATTTAGAGGCCGCAATACCAATTGGCTACCCAAAAACAAAAGTAAAGCAGTCAGAAAGAAAATCAAACCTAGACAGCAGGATATACTGGGAAAAATGGACCCAGCTTAAAAAACCTCTAAAGTATCCTCACCAAGATCCCCTAACAAGTGGAAATTAAAGCTTTGAATAAATTACAAGATAAATTAATATAAAGGTAAATATCAGATAATTTTGATGAAAATCACAAAATACGGACATTGTTGTTTATTAATCGAAGAAAGGGGTGTAAGAATTTTAACAGACCCAGGAACCTACTCAAGTGGTTTTGAACATCTTAATGTAGACATCGTGTTAATCACTCATGAACACCAAGACCATTTGCATGTTGATTCGCTTAAGAAACTTATCGCAAATAAAATAGATAAAGGACTTGTGATTATTACAAATAAAGGGGTAGGTAAAATATTAGATGAAAATAATATTCCAATTTATCACATTTTAGAAGATGGACAAAGTAAAATAATAAAAGAAATATTAATCGAAGCGATAGGCCACGACCATGCAATCATGTATAAAACAGTTCCATGTATTAACACTGGCTTTCTTATAGCAAACAGACTATTCTACCCTGGAGACTCCCTACACAATCCAAACAAGCCAGTAGAAATCCTAGCCCTCCCAGTTGCAGGCCCATGGCTAAAACTTTCAGAAGCAATAGATTACGCCTTAGAACTCAAACCAAAAATAGCTTTCCCAGTACACGACGGGGGTTTAAAACAACCAGGCACAACACACAGATTTCCATTAATGATATTAGAACCAGCTGGAATCAAGTTCCAAGTCTTAGAAGACGGTAAGGAATATGAGTTTTAAAATGAAAATAACTCTCTAAAGACAAACTTTTAAGCTTTCAATCCAATATTTAGATATGAAAAAAGGTTCAAAGATGACTTTGGAGCAGAAAAGAAAATTAAGTGAATCTCATAAAGGACAAACTTCTTAGATTAAATGTAAACACCATACGGAAGAATCAAAAAGAAAAATAAGTGAAGCAAACAAAGGAAATATTTCATGGTTGGGAAAACATCATTCTGAAGAGTCGAAAAAGCGTATGAGTGATCTAAAAAAAGGAAAACATCTCTCTTCTAAAACAGAATTTAAAAAAGGTCTTATTCCTTGGAATAATGGGACTAAAGGAGTCATGCCAATACCATGAAATAAGGGAAAGAGTGGGTTGCATACTTCTTGGAACAAAGGAAAACATTCATCTGAAGAATCAAGAAGGCGTATGAGTGAATCACAAAAAAAGTTATGGTTAAATCCCGAACACAGAGAACATATGAGCCAATCCGCTAAAATTTCTATAAATGAAGGTAGATTCAAAAAATGACATGAATTTTCAGAAGAGATCACACAAAAAATAAGAGATTACACTCTAAAGCAATATGAGTCTGGAAGTTTTCCAAAACAAAGCAATACAAAACCAGAACGCCAGATTAAAGAGGAACTAATAAAAAGAGGATATAAAGAAGGAATAGATTTCATCCACCAATACAAGTTTATGAATAAGTTTATGTGTGATTTCTGTTTTCCTAAACAGAAAGTTATTATTGAAGTTGATGGAGATTTTTGGCACGCCAATCCAAACAAATATCCTAACCAATCCAAACTTCATCCTCACCAAATAAAGGTGATAGGAAAAGACAAATCAAAGAGTGCATACATAACAAAAGCAGATGACTGCTCATGGACATTGCTTAGATTTTGGGAATCAGATATTGAAAAAGATGTTGTTAAATGTGTTGATAAAATTAAAGAAGTCTTAACTAAAAAAAGAAGATTTAAGTAAATGATCTAACTAATAAAGCTATGAGAAAGAATTCCAAATTACAATTAGAATTTAAAGAAAAATGGTTAAAAGAATTAGATAATTATGGAATATCTAGAGAAGATTATATTGAATCTGAGAATCTACTATCAAAAAGATTTGGAAAGAAAGCAAAAGAGAAAGATATTATTTGGGCATTGATGAATAAGTCTTTAATCAGCAATATAAATGATTATATAAATCAATACCACATTTATTATCTTATGGGAGTGTTTACTAAAGAAGAAGGTAAAACTGATCCCAATCAATATTTTGAACTTTCCACAAAATCACTAATATTAAAATATAAGTCTGAAGCTGTAAATGGAGTCAGATTCTTAGCAAGTATCTCTCAAAGAACATGTAAAAACTGTACTAAACTAAATGGAGATTCATTTACTATTGAAGAAGCACTAAACAATATCCCTGCCCCTAATAAATACTGTAAAAATAAAGATGATAATGGTTATACCAACTGCAGGTGCACTGTTATAAAATTATTTGATTAAAATAGCAATGAAAGGTATTTATAGAGGTTTACAATCTAAATATATGAAAACAGAAGAAATAATACAACTTCTTAAAAAATCAAATATTTATGCCGAACATTCTTCCTGTAATGGAGAATTCAAAATTTCTGACGCTTTACTCTTCGACGGAACGAAACCATTTCCATTTAAAGCAATGGAAGTTCAGAAGAACTTAGAGGAAGCATTAAAAGAAAGGCAAGAAGAATTAAAGAAAAGTATGAAAAGAGCAACTACTGGTGCACAAACAACAGCAAAATCTGTAAATGTAGGTAAATTACTCGAAAAAGTATTTCCTACAATGAGTGACTTTGAATGGGAGCTATCAGATTGCAGATTTTTAGGAGAACCAATAGATCTCATAATTTTCCATGGTTTATCTGCAGGAAAAGTTGAGTCTATTAGATTTCTTGAAGTTAAAAGTGGACAAGCTAGACTTAACGAACATCAAAAGAGCATAAAAGAAGCTATTGAAAATAACAAAATAACCTATGAGGAATTTAAATGAATAGC
>CAYSGT010000018.1:14103-15834 GCA_964430805.1 Candidatus Woesearchaeota archaeon | reverse complement strand
AAGGAGCTGGTTTTTTGATTGTTGTTTTGGTTTTTGGGTTGATTGCTTTTTTTGTATTGTTTTTTGAAATTAATTATAATTACAGCGTTTTTGATGTTGTTGAAAGGACTATTACTGGGAATGTTGTGTCTGATATGTCTGATGTTGATTCTAGTATTTATGTTAAATCTGATTCTGGATTTGTGAATAAAACTGTTAATGTGGCTATAACTGGAAATGTTGTTTTAGATACTTCATGTGTTGTTGAACGTGTTAGATGGGATAGAAAAAACGCTGGTTTTGGAGATACTATTCGTTTGAATGTTTTTGGAAATGAAAATTGTGTAGATCATGGAGTTTATGTAAAGTTTTTTGAAGACGATGTTTTTGGAGATGATTTTATTGATAATTATCAAGGTTATTTTACTGGAGGTGTTGCTTATTTTGATTTGAAAATTGATAATCGTTATCTTAATTTATTTGATGAGGATTTTGAAGATGGGAATATTGAATTTTATGCTCGCGTTATGGCAGATTCTTGGGATTCTTCTGAAAAATTTAATTCTAAAATTCTTTCTATTTCTTCTGATGGTTTTGATGTAGATTTGGCTCCTCCTAGTGATGTTGAAGAATTTGGTGGAGAGACTGGTGGAACTGATGGTCCTTGTTCTTCAGTTACTCAATATGAAATTACTTGGACTTTTTCTGAACCTGAAACATGCGGGCAATTTGCAAATGGGGATTGGTGGGTTTTAGCACCTGTGAATATTACAAGTATTACTCCAGATTTTGTTAATGGGATGAATGGTTATCAGGTTAATCCTGTGGTGTTTACTCAGCAAGGATATGATTCAAGAGGCTCTAGTTATAATTCTGCTTTAGTTTCGGCACTTCCTTTGACGATTACTATGCCTTCTTCTATTGTTAAGACTATTTCTAATATAGAAGATACTTGCGGATACAATGTAAATGAGGATTGTTTTCTTGATACTGCTGCTGTTCTTACAGTGCTTACTACTGCTCCACCAAATAATGGGGCCGATTCATTTAGGCCTCCATTTGCAGGAACTCAAAAAACAGTTTATAGCACCTTGAATCTTCAGACTGGATTGCTTCCTTCTTTAGCTCCTCCTGTTGGAGTTACCGTTCCTACATTGGTTTCTATTGAAACAAAATTTCAACGTGTTCAATTAGATTATCCCGGATGGTCTTTTCGCCCTATTCATCCAGACCAGAATATGAAGAATTATGGTGCAGATATCTCTTTGGATACTGGGGATGCAGCTTTACGTCTTTTATTAAATGATCCTTTGAATTCTAAGATGTCTGCTTTGATAAATTATATTCAAGCAGGAATTGATTATGCAGGCATGGTTTCTAATGGGGCAGATTATAGTGATACTGGGGGAGGAGGCCATGAGAATGGAAGAAAAGCGCCAATTGCTTTTGCGGGAATACTTCTTGAGGAGTTATCAATTAGAAATTTAGTTAGCAATAGCGGGTTGGCAATATTTGGAGAGAATAGTATCGCCGCTTTAGATAGAACTGGATTAATTCCTTTAGCTTCACAAGAGATACAATATTGTGATGAATTAGCTTACTGGATGGCAATATTTTTTCCTGATTATGGAGGATCAAAAGTCTGTTATGATTCATATAGGTATATTGATGGAGGGGAGTTTCCTGGAGATCCATATCAGCAAACTTTTTCAAATTCAGCTGTTGGAGGGACCTTAGCAACTATTCTTTTGC
>CAYSGT010000018.1:8287-14086 GCA_964430805.1 Candidatus Woesearchaeota archaeon | reverse complement strand
AATTGATTATTTGGATAGATGGCTCTCATCAGGTACTTGGACTCGACCAGATCCTTGTGCTCCAGCCCCAGGGATTTGTAGCGGTGGAAGCACTCCGGGGGCTGCTTGTAGTTCTGCATCTAAATTTGGAGGAAGTTCTTGTCCTGGCGGAACGTGTTCGCTTTTATCTCCAATTTCTCAAAATGGATATGGGGTTACCTTTGGACCTTTAAATGGTAGTTCGGGTAATTGCGTTTTAGATACTAATCCTTTGGATGGAATTGGGAGATTTCCAAATCTTCATTTAGCAGGCCATGGTGGAGGATATAGTAGTTCATTTGCAGATGCTATGTGGGCGCTTTATTATCAATCTTCTTCCCTATTTGATTTTTCTTTGTTATTAAATCCCATTTATGGGAGTGTGACTCAAGGAAATTATATTGAATCTATTGTGACTGCAACGCATGTTTCTGGGGCCTCTAGTTCTGTTTTGTTTTCAGTTTCTAATCTGCCTACTGGTGTGACTGCAACGTTTACGCCTGCGAGTTGTACGCCACAATCTGGAATTCCTTGTAATTCTACTTTGAGATTAACTGCGAATTCAACTGCTTCTATTGTTACAAATCAACAAGTAATTGTGACTGGAACTTCTGGTGCTGTAAACAAACAAACAAGTTTTTATTTAACTACGGCTCTTTCTCTTCCTAATGCTCCTACTAATTTAGTCGCAACAGCATTATCTTCTACATCTATAAGATTGAATTGGACCAATACCAGTTCAAATGAACTAGGATTTAATATCGAGTATAAATTGGCTTCATCTAGCAATTGGTTGCCCGCAGGCAGTGTTTTAACTGGGGTTACATCATTTACTCATTCTGGTTTAAATGTAAATACTGCTTATAATTATAGAGTGAGCTCTTATAATGCTGCAGGAAGTTCTGCTTGGTTTCCTGCAAATCTGCCTTATCCTTCTTGGACAACTCTTCAATTGAATGCTCCTTCTGGATTAGCAGTAAGTAATTTAGCAAGACCTGATGGATTAACTCGATTGAAGCTTGATTGGGTAGATAATAGCAATGATGAAGTTAGTTTTGAAATTCAGATGAGGCAGCAAGCGACTGTTCCTCCTTGGATCTGGAGCACTGTTGGAAATGTTCTTGGAACTTCTGGAAATACAGGTACTTTTACAGATGTTGGATTGAGCTCAGGAACCTATTATCAGTATCGTATTAGGGCAGTTAATACTGGGGGAAATTCTAATTGGTATCCTTTGCCAACTGCAACGCCTGATTATGTTAACGGAACAACTCTTTATGAATATCCAACTGCCCCTGGAAATTTAGCGGCTACTGTTTTGTCTACAACAAGTATTAGACTTAATTGGGTTGACTCATCTCATGAAACTGGTTATTGGATTGGAAGATGTGCTGGCGTTGGTTGCACTAGTTTTACTCAAGTAATAACTCCATCTGGAAATGGAAATGTTGCAGTCAATTCAATTAGTTTTACAGATGATAATATAAATAATGGACTAGTTGCAAATACAGTTTATAGATATAGAGTGAGCGCATATAATCCTGCTTCATCTAATGTTCCTTCTAATATTGCTTCTAATACTACCTTTGTTTGCGATAATGGACAGACCCAGCTATGCTTCAATCAAAATGGAGTTTGTTCGAATTCACGTGAAACTTGTACTGGGAATGTGTGGGCGGGATGTAGTGCTGCAAACTATTTAGCAAATAATATTAGTTATAGCCCTGTTGAAACTGGTGTTGCGTTATGTCGCGATGGATTGGATAATGACTGCGATATTGGATTTGATTTAGGAGGAGATTCTGGATGTCCTATTCCTTCTACTTCAGGATTTAGTCCTTCTTTGACTACAAATCTTTCACAGATTAATGATTTTACTAATGTGTCTAACCTGTCTCTTGGAATAGAAGGGGCTGGAATAATACATTTTGCTTCGCAACAAGTTAGTTTGTGGAGATTGGTTTCTGGAGTTTTCCAGGCATTGAATTTGAATGAAGCAATTACTATCGAAAGGAATCGTATCGGAATTAATACTGAAAGCTATAGTGAACTTAACCAGACGGCTAACCTGACATTCTATAATTTGACTTACTCGCAACCTCCTACGCCTACTGTTCAGACTTCGAGCGGTTTTGAAGTATGTCCTGCTACAAGATGTTCTAGCCAGGCATATTCAAACGGGAATTATATTGTCCTTGTTGCGGGTTTTTCTAACTACAGCACTCGACTTTCCGAATGCGGAGATAGCTATTGCAATATTCATGAGACTTGTTCTTCTTGTGCTGGAGATTGTGGAACTTGTCCTGGAACTGGCTCTCCTCCTGGTGGTTCTTCTGGTGGTGGAGGGGGTTCTGGAGGTAGTACTTCAAGAGGAACAGTTATAACAACACAATGTAATGATAAAACCGATAATGATGGAGATGGTCAAATAGACTATCCTGCCGATTTAGGCTGTTCAAATAAAAATGATAATATTGAATTAGAGATTGGGCCAATAATCACCCCTACTGGAACGAATGTAGCGGAAGAGGAATATAATAATTATTCCACTCCATCCAGTAATGAGAAAATTTCATTAAGTTCTATATTTTGGATTGCTCTTGCTATTTTGAGCGCTGGAATAATTACTGCAGCAGTAATGATTGTTTATTACTTAAGAAAACATCGCCGTTTTAAGAAGCTTGCAGCTTATAGACAGTTTGGGTAATTATAAAGCCTTTAAGTTATAATTAAAAATTCTTAAAAACAGGCAATGCAATGATTTCTAAAACCTTATAAACTATTAATCTGTAAATAATATATGAGATTGAGAGGCGAGTTAATTGCAGTTTTTATTCTTATTCTGTTAGCTGTGGTTTATTTTACAATTCGGTCGCCACAAACTTCTCAGACAACTGGACAAGAAATTGGGATAGACGAAGGTTTTACTAAACCTGCTTCTGCTTTTTTAGGGAGGGATAAAATCCCTCTATCTCCGCCTGTTAGAAATTCCTGCGTAATAGAACGAGCTTCTTGGAGCAAAGGATTTGCTGATTTTGGAGATACTGCAACCTTAAAAATCCAAGGAAGCAACTGTAATGGTAAAAAATTATCCGTCGATTTTTTTGAGAAAGATTATCTGTCCAGCAAAAAAATAAGCTCCATAAATACTATTTTCATAAACGATGTTGCTTATGTAAGTTTACCCATTGACAAAAGTTTTTATAAACTCTTTGACGGATTTTTTGAAGGAAATGAGTTAGAGATTGCTGCCGTTTTACCTGATTTTGAATTTAATGCCTTATTATATGTTCAAGGCCAAGACCAAATTTCATTATCCCCTGCTACTCCATTTATTAATTATTTGAGTCCTAATGCCATTCAAAATGATGTACGAAGAACTGTTCTGATTGTTGGTTCAAACCTTGAACAGTATTTTGAGCTCAATTTAGGGCAGATACATTATTGTTTTTTCAATGATCCATATTGTAGATGGATTAATTCTACCGCTATTGAGTTTGAGGTAGCGCAAGGAGCTACTCCTGGAATTTATAACTTTAGCGTAAAGAACGCAGATATATCTGCTTTTCCAATAGTTACCTACTCTGCTTCTTCTAATGAAGTTTCTCTTACAATTCAGTCAACTCCCGTTAATCCCCCTACGCCTTTTATTGAGGCAATTACCCCTTCTACTATTGTAAATGATGTTAATAGTACAGTTTTACTAACTGGAACCGGTTTGGAGTCTAACTTTGCACTTGCTGTAAGAATTGCTGATTTACCAGAACCTAATCCTCCTATTGTTTTCTGTCTTGTTGGTAATCCTGACTGTACTTGGATAAATGATACCACTATTAGTTTCGTTATCAGAAACTACAATGGCCCCGGTGACTTTGAATTCCAGTATGTTAACTTAGATGGAACTCCCAGATATTCTGACTTTTATGGTGTTAGAATTAATGCTCCTTTTGATTATGCAATTCGATTAAATCCGTCAAGTAGCTCTATTAATTCGGGCGGTTCTTTAGAAGTACAAGCAATTGTAAATGAGACTAGTTCCTTTATGGACCCTCAACTAGTTACTCTATCAATTAATTCTCCTTCTCAGATGAGTATTCGTTTTATTGGCTTAAACAGTTGCGTTCCAAATCCAACTTGCCAAATAGTCTTTAATGTTTTGGCTGGAACAGTCACTGCTCAAAATTATCCTGTTGCGGTTAATGGCATATCTTCCGGGGGCTTACAACATCAGGCTATTTTGACTTTGACTGGTGTTAGCGGGCAAGCTAAGGAGTGTGCTAATGGGGTTCAGGACCCTCATGAAACCTGCTTGGATGGCGGAGGGCCTGTATGTAGTATAACTCCTTCTCAGGCACCTTATCCTTATCCAACTTATGTATGTGGCCCTAATTTAGGCTGTTCTGCTAACTCTGACTGTTTTGTAACTGGGTCAGGTCATGGGTTGTGTTATTCTCCTATCAGCAATAGTGATCCTACGCCTACTTGCGCAGCCGACGCTGATGGAGATGATATTCCAGATTTCGCAGATTTGTGTCCCGGCACTGCAATAGGGACAACTGTAGGTCCTTTGAATGGGTGCCCTGTTCCGATACATAATTTTAGCCCAAGTTTAACAACTGACTTTTTGTCTATCGTTGATTTGACTCGTGTTCAAGATCTAGCTATTGGACTCCTTGATAAGGGAAGGATAGTTTACGCTGGACAAACTGTTTCTGTTTTGATAATAAATAATCTTGGAGTTTATTCTGCGCTTAACTTAAACAATGCTGTAACAATAGCAGATAATTTAATTAGTGTTGATTCAAATGCAAATCCCGAGTTAAACCAAAGTGCAGTATTAACCATCTATAACCTGACCTATAATGAAGAGCCTACTCTTTTAGTTTCAAACGGCGGTCCTTATAGCACCTGCCCTATTTCTGTTTGCTCTTCTAGGTCTTATTCTGGCAGCACTTATACAGCTACTGTTTCTGGTTTCTCTAGCTACAAAACACAAGCAGCTCAATGCGGAGATAACTATTGCAATCCTAGCGAGAGTTGTAGCAGTTGCGAGCTTGACTGCGGAACTTGCCCTACTTTAACACCTACTACTGGTGGCGGTGGCGGAGGAGGCGGTGGCGGAGGAGGCTCACCCAGAGGGAGCACTCTTTTAACTCAATGTAATGATAGAATTGATAACGATGCAGACGGCAAGATTGACTATCCTCTTGATACAGGCTGTTCAAATAGCAATGATAATATTGAACTTAACGTAGAGCCTTTGATAACTACTCCTGGAAGCACTGAAGAGGAAACTGAGGAAGGGAATACAATCACAGAGATGAAGAATGACTTTCAAATAAGCATAGTCTTTTGGGTCGTGCTTGGGCTACTTGGAGCTGGAATAATTGTAGCAGTAGTTATGATCGCTAAATATGCAACAAGACGCAAGAAGTTTGAGGAACTTGCGCAAGTAGCTAATAAAGATAGTGGCGAATCTGACTCTTCCAACTGATTGATTGTGCAGATTTTAACTGCATTGTTTTATTCTATTTGAAATCTTAATATTACGCCTAGGCCTTTAGTCATGTTTAGGAATTGTTCTCCTTCAGGAGTTTCGTCAGATATCAGGATAACTTCAGAGCCCATATCTATGGCTAATTTTTCGAATTCAGCTATTTTACTTTTTGCTAACTTGTTTGAAATTAATAATTTGTAGACTGCGCCTCTCTCTAAGGCTATTTTTGTTCTTTCTTCGCCGTAAGCTGTTTTTTCTGGATATTTGCCTAACATCTTAAAAAA
>CAYSGT010000018.1:5817-8277 GCA_964430805.1 Candidatus Woesearchaeota archaeon | reverse complement strand
TTCAACTATCTTTTTTTCTTTTATTATCTCCTGTTCTGCTATATCCTCTTGTGAAGATTCAACTAGTAGTTTAAGTCCGTGTTCATCTACGTAGCCTATATCTTTCACTGCAATTACCTTCTCTTTTAATTTTGTTACAAGCATTCCTTCCTCAAGGAATTCTTCTTTTGTAGGGATAGGCCCTCCTACTAAAATCCCTTTCAGCCTTGGCAAGTCAAAGAATAATTCTTTCATTGCTTCTGAAGTCCTTCTAAAAAACTCTTTTGCTAGGCCTTCTGTTATACGATGGAATCTTTGGCTTGATTGTCCTCCTGCCCTTACTTTACTTGGAACTCCTGATGTTAAATGTCTTAGAACTTTTATTTGTTTTCCTTCTAAAAGTCCTATTGTTGCTTCTTGCCGGTCTATTACTACAAGACCAAATATTTCGTCTGTCTGAAGCATGTTTCTTAATGGCTCTGTTACAAAAACCTGGTCACAACGGTACATTCTGACTTTAAGTGGTTTAGGAGGTTCTATTGCCCACAATTTAATATCGGATACTCCTTCTTTTTCTGAGATGTTTCCTGCGTATAATGCCAAGCCATTTGGCGGCGTTTTTTTTGTGCCTTTTAAAGTTCTAATAATTATATCAATAGCGTCGGTAACTGCACTTCTTGTCTGCTTTGATTTTATGTTGTCTGCTGTTGAGCGTTCTGCTTCTAATTGTTTTGTTACGCTGTGAATATTGAAATCTACAGGAATCAGCACTGTGACTAGTTCTGTGTGTCTTCCTCTGACACTTTCGAGTTCTTCGATTTGTTCTTCTAGTTGAGCTTTTTGTTTGTCGTTCATGATTTAGATATAAAAAGATGGTTAATAAAAGTTAAGGTTCTATAAAATTATCACTTCTTTGAAATCTTTGAAGTGGGGATCTCCGGTTACTATTTTCGCATTTATTATTTTAGCTGTTTCTATAAGTGTTGAGTCTACTATGCCAAACCTTGGAGATTCTTTTCTTGTTTCTGCATGCAATATTCCAGCATTTCTTGCTATTCTTGGAGTCATCTCAATTATTTTTGATTTCGAAGTCATTACATTGTAAGCCAGTTCAAAGTTTCCTTCTTTTCTTTTAACTTTGCTAATTACTTCTGCTATTGTGATAGGTAAAATAAAGATTTCATTTTCAGCTTCTAGTATTTCACTTACTTTTTGTCCTTTACTGCTTCCCTCAAGATATTCTATCCAAGCATAAGCATCTATTAAATATTTCATTAGTCTAATTGGCCCTTTGCTCTATCCTCTCTTGTGAAAGAGCCTATTCCCTTTAATGCCCCAAAATAACTCTTTCTTGGTTTTTTTACAGAGATCTCTACTACTTGGTTTTCTTCTAGTTGTTCTTCCTTTACTACTTCTATAGGTATTGTTACAACTAAAGAACCTCCTATTCTTCTTGTTCTTGCCAAAGTTTTTAATTCTTGTTCCATGTTATACTTGTAGTATAATAATATATAACTTGAAGTTATATTTAAAGATTTCTATTGTAGATGATGACACGCTCGCAAGTCACTTTCAAAGGCTTTTAGACTTGCAGGGATTTTTATGCCTGTGATTGGTTCTTTTAAAGATATGGTTTTTTCTTTCTTTTGCTTCCAAACTTCACTATTAAATTCCATTATTTCTTCTATTGCTTTTTTTGAATCTGTTTGTTTTTGTTTGCTTACTTGCGGGAATTCTGCTTTATGTAGCGAAATATTTAATTCGTTTGCTATAACTGAAGTTACTTGAGGAATTATTGGATATAATAGCATGATGAGCCTTTCTAATAAATGATGTAGTGTGTATTTTGCTGATTCGCTTTCTTCTTTTGTGAAGTTCTTTTTTTCGTTGTAAACACGGTTTTTTATCATCTCTACATAATGGGATGCGAGGACTTCCCATAGGAAATGTCTTAGTTTTTCTGCTGGGGCATGGAAGTTGTATTTTTCATAATCTTTGTCTATTGACTCTGTTTCTGATTCCATATAATTAATGAATAAACTGTCTGTTTTTGTTAATTTTACTTTTGAAGGTTTTTTGAATTGTATTATGAATTTGGCTACATTTAGTAATTTGTTTATTGTTTTTGTTTCTGCGCCTATTCTGTCCATAGAACATTTTAGGTCTTGCTTCGCTAAGTTTCCTTCTAGCGCTGCCCACAGCCTAAATGCTTCTGCTCCGTGAGTTTTTAGTATGTCTTGCGGATCTATTCCGTTTCCTGCAGATTTAGACATTTTTTTACCTTGGGCATCAAGTATATGTTGATGTATCCATACTTCTTTGAAAGGCAACTCATTTGTTTCTAAATATCCCCTTAATAATGTGTAATATAACCAGGTTCTAACTATTTCTTTTCCTTGTGGCCTTAATGAAACAGGATAAGCTTTTTTAGAGAAGTCTGAAGGATATTGAATCATGTTTAATTCTGAAATTGAAGAATCA
>CAYSGT010000018.1:0-5807 GCA_964430805.1 Candidatus Woesearchaeota archaeon | reverse complement strand
AGACTTATGTATGTACGTAGATTATTCGTGATACTTTTTTGCATGTTCTTCATTGCCGCCAAAAGATTGCAAAAATTCTTTTGCATCTGATAACACAAAAAGAGCTGGCTTTTTGTTCTTGCCATTTTCTTTTTCATCAATGTCGATATGCACAATATAGGCTCTTTTTGCAAACTCAGAGGGGTATTGAATCATATTTAATTCTGAAATTGAAGAATCAAACCATGTGTCAAATACTTTTTCTTCTCCTGACCAGGTTTTATCTTTGAAGTCACTTACTTTTCCTATCTTTTTTCCATTTTCAAAGACTATTGCGTTTTTTGGTACGTGCTCTTTTGTTGGTTCGTAATATTTTCCTTTTTGGGGAACTGCTATTAGATTTCCTGAACGCCATAATGGAATTGGAGTTGCATAAAATCTTCTTCTTGATATTGGCCAATCAATTGCTATTGCATCAAACCATCTGACTAATATTTCTTTTGAATTTTCTGGATAGAATGTTATTTTATTGATCTCTTTTTTTAATTTCGGCAAGAATTCTAATTGTTTAAGATAGTATTCCGGCATTTCTATAAATTCTATTTCTGCCCCCGATCTTTCTGAAACAGGAGTTCTATGAATAATGTCTTCTTGTTTTATTATTAGATTATCTTTTTTCAGTTCATCTATTATTTTTTCTCTTGCTTCTTTGACTTTTAAGCCTTCAAATTGTTTTGCGATATTATTCATTCTTCCTTCTTTTGTAATTGCTATTTTTGGTTTTAGTTTCATCTCTCTAAAGAATTGAATGTCTGTAATGTCGCCTGCAGAACACATCATCATTAATCCAGTTCCTTTATGAATTTGGGCGAAAGGGTGTTCATTTATTGGAACTTCATGATTGAATATAGGAACTATTGCTTTTTTTCCTTTAAGATGTTTATATCTTTTGTCTTCTGGATTGTAGATGACCGTTGCGCAAGTACATAATAATTCAGGTCTTGTAGTTGCAATAATTATTTTTTCTTTTGAATCTTTTATTTTCCATTCTATATAATTAAATGTTGAAGGAATTTCTTTATACTCTATTTCAGAGTCTGATACTGTTGTTCTTAACTTGGTGTCCCAGTTGTTTATTCTTTCGTCTTCATAAATTAAGTCTTTATGAAATAAGTCTATGAATGTGTCTTGTGTTAGTTTTCGATATTCTGGAGAGTCTGTGTAGTATATGTCTCCTATTTTATCTCCTTTTTTATATGATGAGTAAGAGTGTCCTAGTCTTGCAAATGAGTCTATAGATTCTTCTGATGCTTCTTGTAAGAGCTTTTTGCAGTATTCAATGAATTCTTCTCTGCTTACTTTGAATGGTGAGATATTGAATTTCTTTTCTGCTGCCATTTCTATTGGCAAGCCGTTTCGGTCTAGGCCTAGAGGGAATAATACTTCAAAATTTTTCATTCGTTTGTATCTGGCGAAGAAGTCCATGTAGGTATAAGTTGTTGCGTGACCCATGTGAATTGGAGTGTTTACGTAAGGGGGCGGAGTGTCAATAGAGTATATTTTCTTTTTAGTGTTTGGATTGAATTGAAATAAATTGTTTTCTTTCCAATATGTTGTTATCTGCTTTTCTATTTCAATTGTCCAGTTTTTGATTTCTGATAGTTTTGGTTCCATGTTAACTGGTGGGGGAAACGTATTTTAAGACTTTTCTTTTGTTATTTATATGGATTTAAAGACTGCTTTAGCTCAACTTAAGGAACTAGAAAGACTCGGAGGAGACATGAGGCTAGCTGCTGAAGGCTGGGGAGAAGAATGGAAATGCTTGATTGCAACCATCATGAGTGCTCAATCTCGCGATGAAACTACTATTCCTATAGCTGAGAGGTTATTTGAAAGATATAATTCCTTGGATAAACTTGCCTCTGCTAGATATGAAGATGTTTTGCATATTTTTGGAGGGCTGAATTTGAACAAGGGAAAGGCAAAAAATGTAATTGCTTGTGCTAAAGAATTAACTCTACAATATAATGGTGTTATTCCTCATGATTTGGATAAATTAATTGAGCTTTCTGGTGTGGGCCGCAAGACTGCAAATGTGTTTTTGTCAGAGCATGGCAAAGAAGGGCTTGCAGTTGACACTCATGTATATTGGCTTTCTCATAAGCTTGGATGGTCTAATCAAAAAGATCCTCATAAGGTTGAAGCTGATTTGAAAGCTCTTTTTCCCCGCGAAATGTGGTCAAAAGTAAATCCTACTCTTGTAAGGTTTGGGAAGAGATTTACTTCGAGAAAGGAAAAGGAAGTTATTTTGGATGAGATAAGGGGTATAAAATGAATTTTATGGCTTTTTTCTGGATTTTATTGGTTATCATTTTGTTGTTTGAATCACGCATTTTATTTAGGAATAAACATAGTTCGCATGATAAGGGTTCACTTAAACTATTCACATTTATAGGGTATCTTTTGATAATTGTAGCGCTCTTGCTTTATTATTTTGACATAGGGTTATTTGAGGTTGTTGTTTTTCGCTATATTGGTTTGATAATTTTAGTAGGGGGATTTGTCTTAAGACAATGGAGTATTCATGTACTTGGCAAATTTTTCATTCCTGTGGTTAATCTCCAGAAAAAACAGAAAGTTATTGAGACTGGTCCTTATAGCTATTTAAGACATCCTTCTTATACAGGGCTTTTTCTTGAATTATCTGGATTTTCTTTGGCTTTGACAAATTGGATAGGAATAATTTTAGTATTTGCTTTATTTCTACCAGTTATTCTTCATAGGATTAAAATCGAAGAAAGATTTCTTTCAAGAAATTTAAGAGGATATAATCAATATATGACAAGAACTTGGAGATTGATTCCTTTTATATATTGAAAACAGTAGATTTTTATATTCATCTTTTTGATTTATATTATGGGAGACAATCGGGGAATTGTTAGAATAAACCAATATGATCCAGAAACTATGATTGCTCCTTTAGGAGATGATCAAATAGTGGGTTTTGAATTAGATGGTAAAGTTTATCTTGTTTTTCCTAGTGATTATCATAATGATGTTCCAAGAGTTAATGTTGATGGGAGAAGTATAAAAGTTCCTTTGAGAGCTTATAAAATGGTTCAATGTCCGACAAAACGTGCTATTGGTACGGCTACATGCAGACTTGTTAACGATTCTGAATTACTTAGAAGATTGGCTGTTAAAATAGATTCTGACTTGCAATAAGTTTTTATACTTAAATTTACACCGTTATTTATGGCTCAACAGCAACAATCTCTTCAGATGCCTGGAATGTTTGGCGGAATAATGCGCTATGATGCAGAATATCATAGTAAATTTGCTATAGCTCCTAAAACTGTTATTGTTTTTTTAATTGCAGTTATAGTGTTTATAATTGTTCTTAAGGTATTTTGGCCTATTGGTTGAGGCTTTATGACCTACAATAGATATCTTTTTGATAATTTAATTAATTCTGTTGGAAATTTTATCGGAGTTGGCCTTTTCGGCATAGGTTATACACAGTATATGGTTACAAGAGATTTAGATAGTTGTTTTATGCTTGCTGGTTCGATTGCTTTCTTTGGTTCTTTAGTTAGTTCTTTGATATCTGAACCAGATAAGGGGCTTGAGAGTAAAGTCGAGTAATTTTTCAATAATATTTAAATATAGAATGGTTCTGTGGTAGTCGAGTGATGAGAAATGTCAAGCAATAGAGATTTAAGAGAGCAGATGAATAGTGATGCTGTTGCAGAAGCATTTGGTTTTCTTCTTTCTGGGAAGAAGGGTTATAAGACCGTTATTGAAAGAAAAGTTGAACCTTTACGTTGTGTTGGATGTACGGTTGTTTTAGCTGATAATGTTAAGTTTTGTCCTGAGTGTGGGACTAAGGTTATACTGCCTGCGAAGAGGTAGATTTGTTACCTCTTTATAATAACATCAATAGAAAGATTTAAATAAGGTTATTCTTTTGAGTTTTTATGACAGAGACTAGATATGGAGTTATTTCAGATGTACATAGAAATCCTGGGATTTTGCCCGAGATAGTTGAGGCCTTAAGAAAAGAAAAGATTGATGGGCTATTTCTTAATGGAGATTTAGGTGAAGATCAAAGAATGATTGGTTATACCATCCATCATGCTTTGTCTTTAGGGGTTCAAACTTTTGTTCAACCTGGAAGTCATGAAACTGTTGCAGACTATATTCCTGTTGTGAATCATTTTGCTGAAAGAAATAGTTTATTGGTTGATGTTTTAAAAACTCCAAAATTTGAATTAAAAGATCATCATTTAGTTTTTTTGCCTGGATCAGATTTTAGAGCTGGTGGACAATTTTCTCTTGATTTACATGAACCTTCATTACAAACCGGTTTATATGAAACAAGCCCGGGTAGTAATTTGTATGTTACTAATATTGCGGATTTAGATAAATTAGTTACCGATCCTGCTCGTACATTGGTTGTATGCCACGTTCCTAGAAAATTTGATAATCCGGGTACTTGCGTAGATTTTGCTTATTTTGCTGAAAAGGCAGATGGCTCTTTGATGCCTGGAATAGTTATTGAAGGTCAGATTCGTAGACTTCTTGGAAAACAAGGGATTAGTAATCCTTCAGAAGCCGATATTGTAGGTATTGCTGCCCAGAATGGTTTGACTTTCAAAAGAGAAAACCGTGGAAATTCTCATTTGAGAAATGCCTACATGAGATTGGGAGTTAATAAATCAGTCACCGGACATTTTCATGAAGCAAGTCACAAAGCTAATGATCTTGAAAGTAGAGCAGTTGCAGAAGGCTTTATGACCGATAATTTATTTTATAACTCTGGAACTGCAGATGAAGGACTTGCAGGACTTGTAGTTGTAGACGATACTAAAATTAGATATCATAATATTAAAGTTACTAAATAATTTTCCCTTCTTTAATAAATTCTAACTTTATTATTTTATTGTCTCTGATTTCTAAGACTGTGTTTACATAAGAACCAAAGCCTGCGTTGATGATTGTTGTGCTGCCTAATTTATCTTTACCAAAATGTTCATGCATGTGGCCTCCGATGCAAACTAATGGTTTGTGTTTGATTATTAGTTGTCTTGCTAGATATGAACCCATGTGTTTTCCGTTTAATGGAGAGGATTTGTTTATTATTTTGTCTAATTTTGTGTTATATGGAACATTGTGAGTTAGGAAGATTATTGGTTTGTTGGTTTTTACAAATTTTTTATTCATTTGATTGAATAATTTTTTATATTCTTTCTTTTCTTTTGATATTTCTTTTTTTGAATATCTTTTTATTCTTTCTTTTACGGGATATTCTGGACCCGATGTAATTCCGTGGCCTAAAATTGCTAAATCTTGGAAATTATGCTTCTTTTTATGGCAGTTTCTTATATTTTTTAAACCTTTGATTAAGTATGATTTCCAGTAGTTTTTATTTAGGTAACTCCAGTCTGTTTCTCGTGTCCAATCCCAATTGCCAGGCAATGCAAAAACTGGTTTATTGAATGAGTTAAGATATTTTAGAATTTTTCTTCCATCTTTTAATGATTTAATTACTTCTTTTTTTGCTTTTGCTTTTGTCATTAAATTATACCACCAATATTCTTCGCCTGTTTGAATTTCCTTTTTTAATGCTTGAAACATATATCTTCTTAGGTTGTCTGAGCAGAAATCTCCCGGGGCTATGATGGCATCGAAATCTTTTGTGTAAATCTTCGGTTTGTTGCCGTGAAGGTCACCTATGACAAGAAATTTAACCATGTCTTTAGGATATTGCGAAAGCTATAAATAACCTATTGTTTGTTTTTCTTTTATGTTTGGCGGAATTGATCCTA
>CAYSGT010000017.1:0-15918 GCA_964430805.1 Candidatus Woesearchaeota archaeon | reverse complement strand
TTTTTTATGGAAGAGAAAGAATCATTCAAACTAGATACAGAAGATTTATCTAAGCTTGAGCATAGGCTGGAAAGTGTTAAACTTGATGAATGGAAAACACCTGTAGAAAAACTTTTTGATGATTGTGCCCGTATTGATTATTCTACTACTATTGGAAAACTATGTGTTATTCTGAGAGGTCATATTAGTGCTATTGACGGTAAAATTGATTATGAGTATCGGGCAGTCTTGAATGCCGTTCTAATCTCTAGGGGCAATAAAGAGTTGGTTTCAAATTACATAGGGACTAATTCTTATCAAGGGATCCATACAGTATTTCGTAATCTTGATAATATTAGGGTGCAGCGCTTAAAACAGGCAGATGAAAAAAGAGTTCAAAGTGGAGTGGACTCTGTAAAAAGAGATTTATGGGACTTACTAGGGGATGTTACTTTGATTAATCCTAAGGGTTGGACATACTAATCACCAATAATAATTACATTAAAGTTTAGTTGTTATAAAAATACAACATCTTTTAAGTCTTCAGGTTCCATTCAATTCGAAGTTATCATAAGGGTATTAAATACCTAAAACTACTGAAAAATATGATTAATAAGCTGAAAGGAGGACATAATATGAAAACAACAAATATAGTATTAACAGTTTTCCTTATAGCTACACTTTTTGGAGCTACTTTTGCAGCTGCTGCAGTAGGAGATATATTTAGTGCAGATACTGCTGCTGTTAGTGTTGCTTCGGTTGCTAGCTCTATAAGTGCTTCTGATGCTATGAAAACAGAAATTGAGATTGAAAATGAGATCGAATTTGAAACTTCAACAAAAAATACTGTTTCAAAAGGACAGGGATGGATAGTAATTGGCCAAAAAGGCGCATTACTTGAAATCTTATTTGTAAGCAAGGCAGGAACAACAAGCGATGGAACAGTTGACAGCATCTCTAAAGGATGGATGAAAGCTGGAGACCTAAAACTTAAGATTGATTCTACTTCTTCTACAGAGACAAGCAAAAAATTTGCAGTGACTGCAGAAGATGGTTTAGCTATGGGTACATTGACCCTTACAAGAGCAGCAGAAGTATATCAAACAGGATTCAGCGTATGGAATGGAAATCTTGACCTTAAGGTCGGAGATAGCCCATTTAACGCTAAAGTCGCTCTTGCCCTAGAAGAAAAACAATCTTCTGGAAAAGGAACAAGTGGAAGTAGCGGTAGTGGAAGTAGCGGAAAAATTACTTCGATAACTAACGGGATCCTAGAAATTGGAGGAAATAGTTATACATTAGTGGGAGAGTCTAATAAACCTCAAAAATTAGAATTTAAGGTAGTTGGACAACAAAGCGACATAACTGGTGAATTGATGCTAGAAAGCAAAGATTCTAAGAATTATGTAGGAAAGATTAGAGTTGAAGGAAACGATCAAGATATGGACAGTATAAAAGGAAAAGTTACTGCGACACTAAGTCGTGAAGGTAACACTTTGTATGGTCCAATCAGGATTGAACTTGACGGATCAGCTGCTACAGATTTAGCGTTTTTGGAAGGAACTATTAAAATAGCTCTAACTGAGAAAGCAGCAGAAGATTCAAAAGTGGAGAATAAGGATAAGTCTATTGTTAATGACGCTGAACTTTCAAAAGAAGATAGCGTGAAAAGCAAGAGCGATTCTGAATCTTCAAATAAGGGATTCTGGAAGAAATTCAAGGAATTCTTCGGAAACTAAATTTATTTTTTATTTTTTTATTTTTTAAATTTAGAATAAGTTAAAAAGAAGAGAATTACTCTAATAGCATGTCTAATAAAGCAAAGGGGTCGAAGGCTGAACGCGAGCTATTGCAAATATTTACGGATCATTCTTGGAGAGCTGCTCGTGTTGCTGGGAGCGGGACAAATGAGAATACATTTTGCGATTTAATTGCGGGGAAAAAAGATTACAAAGCGTATGCAATTGAAGCAAAATCGAGTAAAAGTCCCAGGATTTATATTACAAAGCAGCAGATTGACGACTTTATGCAGTTTTGTGATGTCATGGGGTTAACACCAGTTATTGCAGTTAGGTTCAATAGAGAAGGATGGCTGTTTCTAGAGCCTAAACAATTAGAAGATTCCGGTGTTAATTGGGTAGTTAATTTGAAGAAAGCGAAAGTAGAAGCAAAGCGATTTGGACAGTTTTTTGAGGAACAAAAGAATGAAGAAGCCTATTAAAACAGGCCTAATTCTTTAAGACAGTTTTCGATTACTCCATCAAGAACATCAAATTTACTTTTGTTTAAATGCTCTCTTCTGTTTAACTCTTTTATTGTTTCTGATTTTACCTCTTTTCTTATTTCTTCCTTATCATTACTATTCCAATTTTCTCTTAACTTGATATTGTTTGCTTGCTCTATGAAATTTCTTGATTCTTTACCATATTTTTCTGCAAATATAGAATTTGGGCTTACAATCTGACCAATCTTGTGAGAGGCTCCTAATGCGATAAACCTTGCTATTAATTTTATATTGCTATTTTTTCCCATATTTGATAAGTTTATGAATTAAAGCCAGTTTTTCCTTTATTATGCTCCTTATCTCTTTTAACAAATATGACTCTACATTGCGGTTTTCCTTTAGTATCTTTAATTTTTCAGCATTTATGAGCCCTATTAATTCAGAGTCTATTTTATCTGGAGCAATTTCATCGTTCTTTAGAAAATGCTCTATGGTGATGAGTTTCCTTAAAGAGTCGTAGTATACCTTCCCTAAGGGAAATCTTACTTTTAGCAAATCCTCGGGCATCATTAGCAAATTTTTTAAATGATTTTCATTAATCAATATTTCTTTTGGCATTAAAAATTTCTTATTTGAGACATAATAGTAGAACATGCTTCTGAGTATTGGGGATATCTTTAGAGATTCTGTATTTCTATCTTCTTCACTTACTATTAAGTGAAATTTTAGATTAAACTCCTCTATTATCTCTTCATTTATTATTTTTTCTAGACTATTATCCTCTTTGTTTACTATAACTAAAATATCTATGTCATTATAATCTAATTTTTTTGTTAGAAATGAGCCGAAAATAAATATTTGTTTTATTTCTCTGAATTTTGATAGAAAAGTAAATATCTGTTTAATAAGATTTTCTTTGAATTCGCTTAATTTTTTTAGATTTTGGGAGTAGTAAAGTTTATTTTCTTTTTTTAATAGCCTTACTTCTACGATATCTCCAACTTCAAATTCTTTTTCCACGCTTTTTGGAATATAAATCTGATTAAACCTGCTTCCTTTTGATACTTGATGTATAAACTTACTTTCCATTCTACGTACTTAGTACGTACTATTTATAAGCGTTGCGGTTTTGTAAAAATGAAGATTAGCAATAAAATTAATTTTTCCATAAAATTTTAATTGACTCATAATCTTCTGGTCCTCTTCCATTATAGGCATGCACGTCAAAATGGAGATGTGGACCTAAATGAGCAATCCAACCAGTTTTACCTGAGTATCCTATAATCTGTCCAGTTTTTACGTTCTCTCCAACTTTTACTTTTGAACCATTTTGCCTTACGTGTTCGTATATTGAATATTCTCCGTTTGCGTGTTCAATTTCAATATAGTTACCCATTGTATCAAAATCTTCTGTTTGTCCTCCAATATCCGAATCTTGTTTAACATCTACAACTAATCCATCAAGTGCTGCTTTAATTGGGGTTCCTTCTGGACAAATAAAATCAACGGCATGTTGAAGTCTGCCTTTATGAGCTGGAGATTCTTTATATGAAACTCTGGCTTTGTTAGTTACATTTATTGGATAACTATATTTATTTTTGCAGATCATTATTTTAAATTATTTTTACTTATGTATTCATAAGCTGAGAATGCTGCAGTACAGCCGTCAGCTACGCCTGTGATTAATTGCTTGAAAGGTTTATCTGTAACATCTCCTGCTGCGAATACTCCTGGAACATTTGTTTCTGAGGTTTTATGGTCGAGAATTATTTCTCCTTTCTCATTTGTTTTTACACCTATTGTTTTTGCGAGGTCTGAAATAATTATATGCCCTATTGCAACAAAAACTCCTTGAAGTTCTAGCTCGTTCTTTCCTTTGTAAGGTTTGTCCAATATAACATGATCTACAAATTGCTTGCCTTTTACTTCGACCACATTAGTATTGTTAATGATCTCTATTTTCTTGTTTTTCAAAATCCTTTCATAATTGATTGGCTCCGGTCTTATTTTTTCTCCTCTATAAATTATGTAGACTTTACTAGCATGCTCTGCCAAGACCATTGCATCTTTTGCTGCTGAGTCTGAACCTCCTACTACTGCTACAACTTTATTTTTAAATAATGGAGAATCGCAGAGTGCACAGAACGCTAAACCTTTATTTTCAAATTCTTTGGCTCCTGGCACATCAAGCTTTTTCCATTTGGTTCCTGTTGCAAAAAGAATTGTTTTTCCTGCGTATTCTGCCTCGCTCGTTTTTACAGTGAACAATTTGTCTTTCTTAAAGACACTTTCAACTTTCTCTTCTTTTAAGGTAACTTCTGGATAAGATTCTGCGTGTTCTCTTAGTTTGTCAGCAAGTTCTGTTCCGGTAAGCCGAATAAAACCAGGGTAATTTTCTACAACGTTGGTCGTGGTGATTACTCCACCCAAAGGTAGTTCTGTTCCATGGGATGCGCCAAGGCACAGTGTTTTAAGACCTAAACGTGCACCGTACATTGCTGCTGCTAATCCTGCGCCTCCTGCTCCGATTATAATAAAATCGAATTCCCTGCTTTCTTTTTTTGCCATGATGATTTTAATTGGAGAGGTTATATAAATTGTTGGATGTAACTGCCATGTCTGAATTGAATAATTATCTTAAATTAAGGACCTTTTCTAAAGAAAAAGATTCTTTAGTTCCCAAAAGAGGAGCATATCTTTCAAGATCTTGAGGAGAAAGGGCGACTCGCTCATGAACATATAACCCTGCACTTAGAGGGGAATGTAAACGCCTTTTAGATGCTATGTCTATTGCAGGACCAATTTTAAATCCATCATGACCATATGCTTTTCCTAATCTTTCAGTAAGTTTATGGCTATCTAAAATAGAAGGGAAAACTTTTACATCCCCTAAGAAGTAAAACATATCTCTATAATCTGTAATTCTTACAATACCTTGTGTTGGGGAGCCATTAGATAAATCCTTTGCAAATACCTCTCTTTTTAATCCGGCGCTATCTATTTCTTCTCTCATCTTGCCAACGCCATAAACAACAGTACTGTGGTCTCTATCATCAAACACCACTGCTATTTCTTTATGAGTCATTTTGAGTACATCATGAAGAACAAAAAAAGCCATCTGGCGTGGACGCGATACTCTGTGATCTCTATTTCTGCCCAGCAAGTCTTTTTTAGTTATACCTGGAAAAAGCCTCGAAATTTCTGAAAAAACATCATCTTTGTTATTTGATTTTCTAGCTAGATCATACAGTGGAGAGAGTTGCGGTGGAACACTTATTCCATTTGTTGCATTTTCCATGAAATTGATCCCAATTGATCATTTTTAAACATTCTTATGCTAGCTTATTTCAATTTTAATGCCTTTCTTATGGCTGGTTCATCAAAGCCAACTATAATTGCGCCATTAATATCTACTACAGGCACTCCTTGTTGTCCTGATTTTTTTATCATTTCTTTTGCGGCTTTTTGATTTTCTCCAACATTTATGTCCTTAAATTTTATATTTTTTGATTTTAGAAAATCCCTTGCTTTGTGACACCATGCACAGGAACTTGTGCTGTAGAGAGTTATAACCATTTTAGCCGCCTTATTTTTGAATTTATCGATAAAGTTATATAAACTTATCTTTGTTTTATTTATTATGAAGAAAATGTGGATTCTTGTTGTTGGAATCGTTATTATTTTGTTTGTGGCTTATCTCTATGGAATTAATAAGACTAAAGAGCCACTGGTGTGCTTTGAGGATTCTTGTTTTAATGTTGAGGTTGTTGACACACTTAGTGAAAGAGAGGCAGGTCTAATGTATAGAGAAAATCTTGATAAAGATTCTGGAATGCTTTTCATTTTTGATGAAGAGGGAAATTATCCTTTTTGGATGAAGAACACCCTAATTCCTCTGGACATGATCTGGATAGGTGGCAATAAAACGGTCGTGGATGTTAAAAGCGCTGTGCCTTGTCTAGCTGAACCCTGCCCGGTGATATATCCTGGGGGAGATGCGTTATATGTACTTGAAATAAATGGCGGATTGTCCTCACTAAATGGAATTGCTGCCGGCAAAATGGCAGAATTTATTGATATTTGAAATGAATAGAAAAGCTTCTTTTTTGATTGCATCAATGATTACTATACTTATCGCGGGAAACTATATGTTTTTTGCTGATGAGGGCATTGTTCGCGAGAGGGTTGAGATAACGAGAGTTCTTGACGGAGATACTGTTGAATTGTCTGACGGAAGACATATCAGACTTCTAAATATCAATACTCCTGAAAAAGGGTTGCCTTACTCAAATTTAGCAAAAGAATTTCTGTCTAATTTTACTTCTGTCAGCTTGGAAACTGCTGGACTTGATAAATATGATAGAACTCTTGGCAGACTATATAATAATGAAGAATATCTTAATTTAGAGATAGTTCGCAGTGGAATGGCTCATAGTTATCTTGTCTTAGATGACGAGTCTTCATTGTTTGAAAAGGCTGAGAACACCGCTCGAAAAAACGGAAAAAATATGTGGGAAAAGTCTCCGTTTTCTGAATGCCTTGATGTAGAAATAAATAAATATGATGAATATATCTCTATTACTGATTCATGTGGTGTGAACTTTACTGGATGGAATGTTAAAGATGAAAGCACAAAGATGTATAAGTTCAAAAAAGATATGGAAGAGCCATTTAGATTGTATTCTGGAAAAGGGGAAGATGGTGAAAATGAATTGTACCGGGGCAGAGAAAAAATATGGAACGACGACCATGATGAGATTTTCATTCGTGATTCTAACGGCTTTCTTGCTTACCATTATTCTTACGGATAATGCTTTTGCTTTACGTCTAAATGAAATTGAATCTAATCCTGAAGGCGAGGACTCTGGATTTGAGTGGGTTGAATTGTACTCTGCTGAAAGTGTTAATCTTGATGGGTATGTGTTGGACCATGATGGAAGAGGAGGGGCTGTTAATTTAAGTGGTAGTTTTAGCGGGTATTTTGTGTTTACTTTTCAAAATCAATGGCTTAGAAATACAAATGAAACTGTTTATCTTAAGTTGAATGGAAATGTCATAGATACTGCTGGTCCGTTTAGTGATAATAAAAAAGAAAAGACCTATGTTTTTTGCAGCGGGGCATGGGCTTTTGATTTAGATACTATGAATGCTGAAAATGATTGTTCTGGCGGCACCTCCGCTAATACAAACAACAATCAAAACCAGCAGAATTCAAATTCAAATAATAATCAAAATAATGTTGAGGAGCAAAACGAGACTCAAAGCGAAGATGAAAATACAATTGTTTCAGAAAATAATATTGTAAACCCGACTAACCTTGTTAGAGACATTCAAGATCAAAAGCCTAAAAAAATTGTGCTTAATACTAGAGACCCGCAAGATCCAAAATACGAAGTTACAAGAACTTACAAAACCCGCATTGGAGTGATTTATTTCTTTATTGGCTTTTCTGTTTTGCTTGTTGTGTTGATTGCACTGAGAAAATTGTGATTATGCACATGGATCGAGGATAAATTGTTGGGGTGCACAATCATTAATACTTACTATTAAATTATTCTTGCTTAACTCTTCAGTTTCTGGATTTAAATAAATTGTTTGTATGTTTTTATCCTGGGTGAATGTACACGATTGACATAAATTACTTCCGCATATAAATGACTCTCCATTTAAATTGAATTCTGTTTTTGTTATGGTTTCTCCCAAGGCTTTACTCAAAGTTACTTCTATTTTTCCATCTGCATTTATACAAGCACTTTGGGCTTCTGAATCTATATTTATGCAGCCGACTACTGGAGATAAAGTTTCTTTAAAATCTCCTGTGAGGCCTCCTATATAACTCCACATAGTGATTATTGCTGATATACTTAACAAGATTAACAATGATGTCTGCACTACTTCAGATAAACCTTTTTTATTTAAATTCTGCATGCTGTTGCTCCTACTTGTTCAGTATTTATTATTTGAATTAACTCGTTGTCTAGAGTTATTTCTGCCTGGGGGTCTTGTGGATTTTGTTCAATGTAGAATGTTAAATCATTTTCTTCTGATAAATCAAATACTTCTCCTTCTAATAAATTTGTTTCTGTATTCTGGACGTCTGTAAATAGATCTGGCTGATAACAATTACCATTGAAGCATAAAGTTCCTTCTCCAAAATTGTCTGGAGCGCAACCCTGATAGAGAACATTGTCTGTTTCTGCAGTTATTCCTTCGTCTGTTTGAGATACTTCTACCCGGACTAATGGGTTATTGCATTGTTCTTTTGAATTATCTATAGGGTTACCTGTAATTATCAAGTCTTGTGGTTTGTTTTTTTCGAGCAGTTTTGTTATTATTGCGTCATTATATATTCCATAATTTCTTGTTGCCAATGTCCTCATTACTCCTGCAGGAATTGAGCGATAATAGTTACTTTGAGAGCATTCTATTTCACAAGAATCTATCTCTCCGTTAAATTTATCGCATGAAGAGACACAGTTCTTTGCTTTAGAGGGTATTTTTGCTCCCCCGTATTCTTCTGCGAGATTTGCGAATGCGTGGCCGAACTCATGAATTAAGACTGAATCTTCATGCACTTTGTTTATACTTAGCACGTTGCCATAAGCTGAAGAGCGTATGTTTGAAGGTTTTTCTTTTACAACTATAACATAATCATTAGGGCATTGCTTTGCTAAGGCCTGAACTTCTAGGGTATTGCATAAAATTGCCTTGCCCTGATAGTCCTTGCATTCTACTTCTTGTTCAATAACACGAGTGTTAAAGTAATTTCTTTTGTCTTTGTATGGTTCTGTGCTTAGCAAGACGTCGGTGTAATGCTTTGCATCTTCTTCTGAAGAGATGAATAAAAGGTCTATTCTATCTTCGCCGTTGTATTCTATGCTCTTGCATAAATCCGCAGATATGGATTCTGAACTGTTTGAACTTGACTCTTGGTTGATGTTTAGATAGCCAAATATTAAGATTATTGCAAAAAGAGGGATAGATATGAAAAGAAAACTTTTGGATTCCATGAATATGTATAAATTGTGTGCTTAAATAAATTACTGACCATAGCATCTTCGTCTTTTCCATTCAGGCCAAGAGGCTACTTCTTTTGCTAGGACTTGTGCATGAGATATAAGACTTACTCTTCTTTTTCTTGCGGTTTCGTCTCTTGATTTTGTTTCTGTTTTAGTTAATACTCTTGGAAGTGTGTTAAAGTTATATAGACATTCTTTGCTTGAAGAATCTACTGCGTAAGTTGGTCATGCTAAATCGTCTAAAATTGTGCATAAACCTGTTCCTGGATTTCCTGTTGGCCTATAGTGTTCGCAGGTGTAGCACGATATTTTAGAACCCATGACTCTTTATTTGAAGTAAGGTTTATAATAATTTATGCGTCGCAACATTTAAAATAGTGTTTCTTTTTTACTTGCTATGGCTGCTCTAACTGCTAAGTTTATCCTTGAGATACTCGGAAGGCCTCCCGAGCATTTAAAGGGGACTATTAATGAGCTTGTTGATAAAATGGGGACTGAGAAGGGGGTTGCCATACTTAAGAAAGAGATACATGATCTTAAAAAAGTTGAAAAGGCCGAGAATTTGTGGACGACATTTGCTGAAGTTGAATTGAGATTTGAGAGCATTCCTCTTTTCTTTAGCGCTATGATTACCTATTTACCTGCACATGTTGAGGTCTATGAACCTGACTTGTTTAAGTTAAATGCATATGAACTAAATGAGTTTGCTAATTTCATTATTAGCAGGCTGCATAATTATGATGCTCTTGCGAAGAGAATGATGGGTGAGAGAGATATATTAATTAATAAATTGGAATATTTGAGAAATGGCGGTGACCCTAAGAAGGTCTTTGCACCTGAGCAGGAACAGAAAGACAAACAAATAACAGAAGATAAGAAACCTAAAAAAGCTAAGAAGAAAGGCAAGAAGTAAATTTTGAAGGCAAGATAAATTAAGCAGGGGTTCTGAATGGAGGGCTTAGCGGTGAAGGTTTATTCATTTTAGGAAACTTTGATTTTTTATAGCTCATATAAACCACGAATAATATTACTAAAACCAATATTATCCCTGAATATACAATCCAATTGCTGCTTGATGAAGGATCGTTTGTTTGGCATTCCCCTGTGCAACACGAGCCGTCTAATGATTGAATGAATACTGTTGAACAAGTCTCTGTTGCTGCACAAAATTTACCGCTTAATTCAGAGCAGTAGTATTGGGGGGTTGTTGAGGCATTAGCAATACTTTGGTTATCTGTAAATGAAATGTCTACGGTTAGATTGGCTAGAGTTTTACTTCCTTGAGCCAAGAATATTTTACCTGATATTAATTGGCCGCTTGTTCTTTTCAAAGACAGATTGAACTGTTGTGAACTATTCGGCGCAAGTGTGTTAATTACTGGTGGATATACGCTAAATAATGTTTCGTCGAATGAAAAATAGAGATTTTCCAGCTGAGTTGAGCCTAGGTTAGTTACTCTAAATTCGAGAGTTTTATTCTGATTAGCAAGAATTATTTGTCTTATGCCTAGAGGAGAAATACTTGCACTAGTTATTTGGGAGGGTGTTGAATTGCTTTGAGCAGAGGTTATTTGTATTGGAACAATGTATTTGCCTACTGCTGCAAGATAAAGGCCCGCCTCAATAGAGATTGCTCTAAAAAGGATAGGATTATTTCCGGGCTGCAACGTGAATGAACTTTCTGAAGGGAAATTCAGGTTAATTGGCAGCGGTTGGTCTAGATAAGAAGTTACTGTGAGGGTGAAATCTTTATCTGTTACAATAAACCCGGGATTTATTGAATATTCACTAGTATTACCAATTACTTGAAACGTTTGATTATAGTCTATTACTTGCGCCTGGCCATTTACGGTTGTATCTATATCGTTAATAAATAGTGTGTAGTTATTTGGGTTAATTGGCAATTGAGCATATAGATAATACTTATCTCCTATTCTTTTTACGTCGTAATCCACTGCTATAGCCACATGGGCTCTTTTGAATACGATGTCTTGCGGCGTTATTGGCTCCAGAATATTGCCTTGTATTTCTATAATCATTGTGTCTGAAGGCTGATACGCTGGAAGCATTGTTGTGCTTATTGACGAAGCTAATGGAATTATTAGAGCTAAAATTAATAGTAATATCCCCCTCATTGTATTATTGGGAAGATGGTTTATATAAAGATTAGTGGTCTGATTATAAGACAGAGTAAAACTTTGTGTGCAAACTACTGAATTACTCCGAAAGCACAGTAGTCGCCACCTTTGTCGCTCCAGTCGCCGTCTACGTCCAACCTGTCCCCACCACCAATGGCCAACCCGTAACTACCCTCGAACAAACCAGGAACTATAGTCCTTCCTATTGAAGGCATCAATAAAACTGCAGGTTTTCTGATTTTTCTAAGAACTTGAGCTGTTTCTTCTGGTGCCTGCTCTCTCCCTGTTAAAAAAACCGTGCACCCCGACTTTTTTATTTTGGTTGGATTGTAGCTTCCATTGCGAACAGATTTTCTTGGTATTGCACGAACACCATGACTTCCAAAGATAACCTCGCCTACTTGACGACTTCCCCTTCCTAGACAAGATTCTAATCTTTTTTGATTCATAACTATTCTGCCCCTACTAATTAAAGGATGGTCTTGTGCAAAAATTAACTCGCTACCTTCATCTCCCCCGTAAACGGCTGTGTCTCCTGAAACCCATTCTTCAGTAAATAATTTAATGACTTCTTTAGCTCCTGGTCTTTTTGGGCGGCATATTGCTCCACGATAAAGATTGAATTCATCCCCATATGTTCCCTCAGCATAAACTCCTTGAGAATCCTCTCCGAAGTCTGCTTTCCTCAACTCAAGAAGATTTCCATGTGCTGGAGAGGCATTGTAAACTACTCCATCAACTACATATGTGGAAATTGCTACTTTCTTATCAAATGAAGGTAATTTCATAGTTTTCCCACAAATTAAAAGTATTTAAAGCTTTTCTAATGCTGTAATTTTAAAGTAACTACTTGCTCATTTCCTTGAGCTTTGCCATTGTTTCTTCCATCTCTTTGTCTTTACTTGGCATCGGTCTTCGCATAGGCTGGCTTGATGAAGGATTGATTATTCTTGGTTGTGCTCTTGGATAAGGAATTGGTCCTCTAAATGGAGGGAAAGGAGGTCTACCTTGTATTGATGTCGGTGCTTGCGAAGATGTGCCTGGCTTGTTACGAGATTTGAAGAGAGCCATCTTTATTTTATTGCGGAATATAATTGCTAGGGCGATTAAGATTATTAAAATAATTAAGATAGTTATCCATACACCTGATCCTCCGCTTTCTGAACTGCTCAAAGTTTTGCAACAAACTTTGCCTGATTCGCTGCATACACTTGAAAGCTGCTCTTCATTTTCATTACAGGAATCATAACATCCTGCTCCTGCTGCTGTGCATTCATCTGCTTGAGGTAAATCACTACAGTCGCCAAGACAACACGAACCATCTGATGATTGAACAGTTGTTCCACTGCAAGACTCAGTCGATGAACAAAGATTGCCATTTTGCGCTAGACAGGATTCTATTACCGGCGACTCTGAACAGCAAACTTTAGTGCCTGGGCAAAGATAATTCTCAAGAGGGCTTCCTCCTAAGTCACCACAAGCAAATAAAGAATTACATGAGTAGCCAGCGTCGTCGCAATTTTCTGCTGAACCTGAACTGCCTGATGTGCTTGGGGCTGAAATAAATCGCTGCCAGCCAGAATATAAAAGAAATGCTGTGTCTCTAATATTATTGTTATTCCAACAGCCTTCTGGAGTTGTTATGCTTTCGAAATAAGCTTTTGAATTGGTTTCTTCTATTGAGTTCGCTCCCTGTAAAGAAAGCAATGCTAGCGCAGAATCGTAATACCTATTATAGGGGGTGTTAGGAGCCTGCCAGTATTTACTTTCTTTCTGCGACTGAACCAGCTGCGAGTATTGATCCTGCCCTTGTGTTAAGATATGCAAGAAACTGCTTGGTAAAAATCTTTGATTTGATTCCGAAAGAGCCAATAGGTATGGGAGGTAATCTGATATTCTTTGGTCAATGCTGTCCATTGCAAGCGCTGCCCACAAAGTTCCTTCGTAGTCGCAAGCATTTGCTGTAGTGGAGAAGCACTTAGAACTTACACTTTCGGTTGTTGTGCCTAAAGCTGAAGTTGAATGAGCGCTAGGGGAGACAAATACTGTTGATGAACCTGTTCTTTGGTAAAGCGTTGAAGTTGTGAAATCTTTATCACAGGAAACTGTGAAATTATTATCTATACAATTGTTGTTGATGCGAAGCCAGAATCCGGAAGCAGCTACTGACAAACAGGAGCCTGGATTTCCTGAAAGAGTCATATCTTGGTTGATGCTTATTGTGCGCTGTTCACTCGCATAAGATAACGTGCATTGAGAGCTTTCATGATTATCAACGTCAATTTCTAAATACCAGGTCAAATCTGTTGCAGGACGTTTATTTGAAAGAAGCCATGATTTGATTGTGTCCGTATTTCTACCAATTCTATCATAGGCTAATAGTACCTGGGAAGTGTCTTTTAAAGGGTTTGTTGATTCCTGCCAATGATTTCCGCCAATTATTTTTCCATCTATTACCGATAACGCTTTAGAATTCGAGCCAAGGGCCAGAACAGAAAAAACAGATTCTTGAAGAGAGAGTGCGTTTTGTGATTTGCTGTCAATCTGTGACTGCAGACATTGGTAAGCTTTATCTGCTACATTTGAATTTGGATTAGTTTGGGAGATAGACTGATTAGTGGAAGCATTCTGCGCGATTACAAAAGAGAGCAGAAATATACTTAATATGACGATTAACAAACTCTTTTTGTGCATTGGACTATAAGGGAGAAAGTGTTTATAAAGATTCTTAAAAATAACTATGCAAGAGCAATGTTTAAAATTAAGAGGTGGTTGTTATAAGAATGCTGAAAAATAAGAGGATGCTGATATTAGTCTTACTTGTCATAATTTTTCCTTTTTTGCTAGAAAATACTATGTCCTTATCTGAGACAATTACGCCTAAAACTGGCCATTGTTTTACTCCTCTGACAGCTGGGCCCTATTCTGGAAATTATCTCTGTACAAATAATATTACTGCTCTTGATGATATTGAAGCTAGAATTAAAGTGGACTCTACTTCTGGATATGGATGGATTAATACCACTTGGGCAACAGGCATCAGCAATACATCTATAATCACCTCGGCAGTGCTTAATGTAAGTGTAAAAGCCACAGCAATGGCAAATGTATTTCTACAGATACAGGTATTTAATGATTCATCAGGTTCCTGGATGAATGCCTCTGAATGCATTTATAATTTCACGAGCTCAAATAATTTAGAGGACAAGTTATGCGATATAAGCCAATTTGTCTCACGAGCCAGTTCAATTTATTCCTTGCAAATAAGGTCATTAGCATATAGAACTTCAGGAGGCGGAGCTGAAGAGCAGGTGGATATTGAAAGCCTTTCTTTTGAATATTCTCCTGAGGACTCTCCGAACGCAGCGTTAGACGCTCCATTAAATGGATCAATATTCAGAAACAGGGCTGTAACTTTCAATGCCACATTTACTGATGATATAAGCCTTAAAAACACGACGTTATATGTCTGGAACTCAAGCAATAATATTATCAATAGTACAACTGTTTTGATAAATGGAACTTTGAATTACACCAATATTTCATTTACCACTCCTTACGATGGGGTATTCGCTTGGAACTATTTAGTTTGTGATACATCCAGCAACTGCGCCCTAAACAATACTAATTTTACATTTACAATAGACACTATTGTCCCTTTACTGGAGATTGCTTCTCCTTCCAGTATATTCTATAATATATCCCAAACAAGATTAAATTATACTGCGTCTGATTCCCTATTGTCCTCTTGCTGGTATAGTCTTGACGATGGAGCTACAAACACTACTGTAACCTGTGGAAATAACCTCACGGGCTTAACAAGCAATGAAGGGGAAAATACTTGGAGAGTCTATGCTAATGATACTGCAGGAAACCTAAATAGCACCTCGGTGATATTCACTGTCGACACTATTTCCCCGCTTGTAACTATAACTTCGCCTTCCAACGGTTCTACTCTTGGAAGCAATCAGAGCATAAATCTTAGCTTAAGTATTATTGAAGCAAATATTGGAAATTGCTGGTATCATATAGATAGTGGTCTAAATACGACGTTTAATTGTTCATCTACCACATTTAACACTACTGAAGGAAGCCATACGATATATGCATATGTTAATGATAGCGTAGGCAATACAGCGTCCAGCTCTTCTTTATTTTCAGTTAGTGTCGGGGCTCCAAGCATTTCACTTGTTTCACCAATCAACACTTATCTGAATTATAATGAAGAAATTTCTTTAGTCTACATTCCGGAAGATACTGATTTGACTACTTGCGGTTTATGGGGCAATTTTAATGGCACATATGAATTGCATCAGACCGTTGCTGCTGTTTCAGGCACAACCAATTCTTTCTCACGCACCTTAAATGATGGGACTTACCTATGGGCAATTTCATGTAATGACTCCCTGAATAATTTTGCAATGAGCGCCAACCAAACATTCTACGTTGACACCATAAGACCTTCTGCAACAGTCAATGCTCCAACAGGCACTTACTCTAGTTTGTCAAATATTCCAGTTGATGTTTCGGTCAGCGACGCAAGTCCTGTGCAATGTTT
>CAYSGT010000016.1:15521-16174 GCA_964430805.1 Candidatus Woesearchaeota archaeon | reverse complement strand
ACTTTTTCAAATGGGCAGAACTCAACAGTACATTTTATGCCTGCAGAGGCCTCTGAGAAAGCCATTATTGCATTAAAGATAAACAATTGTAATGAAGAGAATAACTGCACTATTATTCTTAGAGAAAGAAAGTCAAACTCTCAAAGTGAAGCAGTATATCATATTGAAGCTAACGAGAAAGTAAAAGTCTTAGGATTCATTAAGACAAATATGAAAGTATCAGCGGAGGTAAATGCAGAGACCGGAGTAGTTGAAAAAGTCTCCAGACCTTGGTGGTCTTTTATGGCTAGCAGCGATACTAGCTCGTCTTTTAATTAATTTTAATAAAATTTTAATTTTTAGATTATTTCTTTCTCGTTTTTCTTGAGAATAAACCCACTAACATGTCATCTAGTTTTTCTTTCTTTGCTGATGGCTTTTGATTTGCTACGCTTCTTCTTACTATGTCTTCTACTTGCTCATTTACATTTAGCATGTTTTTCTTTGCTCTTTTTTCTAAAAGTTTTATTATTTCTGAATCGAGCCAGATAGTTACGCTTTCTTTGAAGTGATGCTGTTTTCTCAGGGATTGAAATGCTGAATTTATTTCATTAGTAGGCCAACGATTGCTTAGGAGAGCTTCTCTTATTTTATTGTCGTTGAATCCTCTTTTT
>CAYSGT010000016.1:2535-15511 GCA_964430805.1 Candidatus Woesearchaeota archaeon | reverse complement strand
AAGAATAAACCTGATTAAGTCTGGGTTTGCCATGTCCATATTTATTAGACAAATAAGTTTTTAATCGTTTGGAATTTGAGTATTTTATAGATAATAAAAATATTTAGTTACTTTAAATGAGTTACAAAGATGAAAGTTTAAATAGGGTCACCTTTACAATTTTATATGAGTTCAATAAATAGAAGAGAAACTGATTCAAATCTTGTGAGAAAAACATTTGAATGGAGTAAGAAATATATTAACTATAAGGTTGGTTCTATCGCTGGGTTGATTGCAGGAAGCATTGTTTACTATATAAATAGAAATCATGGGGTTTTAGAAGCACTTGAAGGAGCAAGCAGGCAATTTGTGTATAATTTGTTTATTGGAGGATTTAACACTAAGGTTTGTGAAAAATTAGCTAAAAATATTGGAGGCAAGGCAAGAGCTATTGCTGCAGCGACTGTTGTCCCGACCGCACAAGCATTTTTAATAACATATGGAGTACATAAGTTTGGGGGAACTCCTGAAGCACTAAATTCTTCAGCATGGCAGATAGGCCCTAATTTGATTGGGGGTTATATTTTTGGAAGAGTATATTATGCTAAAAGGAATAAAGAAATCTAAAATAAATAATCTAGGAATTATTTCTTAGCCTTTGGTGCTGTATAGACCTTCTGAACTGCAAATGATTTATAGATTCCTTCCAAAATGTCTGTACCTGCATAGCCTGAAAGCAACGATAATCTTGGGTCAAAGTTGAATACAATTCCTACGAATATTCCTATAATAACAGCTATAAAAACAGTTATAGTATAATAAGTCCAGATAATCCTTCTTCTTAAAGAAAGGGCCTTGAGAAGACCTACAACACCTCTTGTAAGACCACCAACTGCTCCTAGAAGTCCTGCGAGAAGTATTGGGTCCATGAAGAGATAGGTTTTTTATTTATTTAAAGGTTCTTGATAACCCCAAAATATTAAATAGGGCATACAAATGCCTGTTTTATGGATGAACAACAAACCCAAGAAAGATATGACAGATTAGTAGCTTATCATCAAGATGTAAAAGAGCGTTTTCGTAAACCCTTTGATAGTAGTGGAAGAACCCATGCTGGAAGAGCTCAAAGAGATTTTGCAGCTAATGCGAATGCTTTGCATAATCAAGGACTAGCACAAAAACTTAGGAAAGAAGTAGAGGGATTTTTAAAAGATAACTCCTCATTTATCGAAGAAGATTCGGAGAAAATTGAGAGAGTAAGCGAAATGCTTGCAGATATTAGGTTCCATAGAGGCTAAGTTACTAGGTTATCTTATTTATGGGGGCTTGGGTAGCACAATATTAAAGCATAATTATTTGAGCAATAATCCTTAAATATACATTTCTTAAGATTAACCTATGAATTCTTTAATAAGGCCTCTTGCCTATGATCTTAATCCCGCTCTTGCTAAAAAGTATGCACTCCTTGACAATCATTATCATTCTGTTATGGACTTATTAACTACTCCTCGAAAAGTTGGTAGAGAGCTTAGCCAAAGGGATCAACTTGCATTTGAAGAGAAAGTTATAGGCAAGCTTGCAAGAAAGCTTATAGAATTTGAGGCTTTTGCCGAAAGTCTAGGCCCCCATATACTTGCACTAGATTATACTCAAGAATTAATTGAAAGAGTTGGCTTTAAAGTTAGATCTCATCCTAGACATCACAATTTGGAAGAATAATCCTTAAATATGGTCAAAACTGTTTATTTTTATGGAGCATAGAGAAATTTCGGTCCAAGAAGCTATTGGATATGCTGGGCAGATTGCTTCTTTAGCTATAGACTTTCTCGATACTGTAAGTGCTAGGGGAGGAAGGACAAGACAGAAACAATATATTGAGGTTAGTCTTCCTCCTGAAGATGCTCCTTTGCCTCAAACAGATTCAGTCGGTCCAACCTTAGATGAACGAGTAAGGGGACTTGAAGGAGGGCTTAGAAATATATATGGCACAATACCTGTTGAATTTAGAGCCCAATCCGATGTCGCCCATATTATTGAAAGAGTTAGTAGATATGTAAGGCACCATAGACAAAACCAAGGTTAACTTCTGATTTTGCCCGATTGCCATTCCTTTAAAATTATCCTAGCTGTCCGGTCTATATCAATTGCACCGCCCTTAATTAGGAAGTTTCTTTTCCTGCCTAATTCTTCTAAAAGTATTTCTGAATCACCGTTCGCTTCTATTTTATAATGGTATTCGAATAGGCCTGGAAATTCAGCCATTATCTGAGCCACTACAAATTCTGGGTTTTTTGTGGAGTCGTAAGTTCTTACCCCAATCATCGCGTGTTTCTTTAAATGCAAAGATTGACTGGCTGCTGCGTCTTCATCTGACATGACTCCTGGAGTATCTAGAAGTATGATTCCATCTGCTAGTTTTACTTTTTGTATTCCTCTTGTAAATCCTGCTTTTGGGGATGTTCTTGCTGCGCCTTTTCCGGTTAGCATGTTGATTATTGAACTTTTTCCAACATTTGGATAGCCTATTATTCCAACGTGAACTTGGGTTCCTGTTTTGAAAAATTTTTGATAACCTTGTCCAACTTTGTTAATTTCTAAATGTTCATGGTCGGACGCAGGTTCTGTTTGGATTCTTTTTTTTCCTCTTTTGAAGTTTTTTGCCTGCATTTTTATTGTCTCTCTTAACTCTCTTCTTCCGTGATGATTTACGCATGAGAGAAATACATATGGTTTTGTGTCCTCTAAAATTCCGGATGCTTCTACCTCTTGAGTATTCACTAAGTCTGCTTTGTTTATGATGTAGATTAAAACTTTACCGTGTTCGCGGGCAAATGCTTCCATAGCAAAGTTTCGTGTTTCTTTTATGAATCTGGCGTCTAATATTTCCAATACAATATCTGAGGAAATAATGACTTCTTTAGCTAATGAAGGATAGTCCTGTCTATGTTTGTTGTGTGAATCTATTTTTCTTGTTCTTCTGCTTGAAAAGCTGAATCGTACTCTCATAGAATATGGACTGTTTTTGAGTTTAAAAAGGGATGTTTTAACCTTCACTTACAATTCAATGTGTGCAAGGCATTTAGTAAGGCAAGGTTTATAAGGAGTTATTAAACTTGTCAAGCAATGACAGATATAGACCCAAAAATTAAACCTTATGTAGAGGTTTGGCGCAGAGATAAAGAACTGCTTAGGCTCACTAAACCTGAATTGGGAATAGATTGGAATTCTCCAATGCTCACTTCTCAGGATGCTGGAACCATATTCTTGGCAAGAAATGAAAGATGGAAAAATCCTCCTCAGCCGTTTGAACTAGATGCTGCTTCTTTAGCAACTTTAGTTGATTCTCTTGTTCCAGAGATTGAAGAAGTTTTTGGAGAGAGATTGCCACAAAGACCTCTTGTTGAGATTTTGAGTAGAAGCTAATATATGCCTAGGTTAAATGATCTCCAAAGAAGGGCAGAAGCTCATTTTGGACGGGACGACGTGTCTAAGTTTCCACCTGTAAGTTATCATTTTCCTAGTGAGCGAGTTATAGGTGTGCCTCAAAGATATTTAGTTAATATTCCCAAATGTTCTCTTTTAGATGAAGGTCCTCTTTTTGAGGTAGATGAACTTCCATGGGACCAGCCATTTTTTGAAACAATATTATGTGATAACATCGCTCGTGCTTTCTTTAGACAGGTAAGAGGGGAGTGGGGATTAGATTATGTAAACGCCATGAAAGCTATAGGAGAAGATGCTGGAGATAAGACTGATTTAATTAATGACGCGATTGTACAGCATGTTAAGGAAAGAATTACAAGAGAAAGAAGAAACCAATGGGGGCTATATGTTGTTAATGAAAAAATACCCCTTGCTTGGCAGAGCATAGAGGGAATGGATGCTTATCGAGCAATTGGAATTTTATTAATGGATAGGCCATTAGGAAAAGTAGCTATGGTGGACCATGCATATACAAAAGGGGAGCAAGTCTCGGTCCTATTATATCCTACACATCCTAAATACGAATCTAAGGCTAAGAAATTCATCGTCCGGTAAATTGACTGAGAAATAAAACGACACAATTCTTTTATAATGCAATAACTAACGTAATTTATGCTTAAAAGACTATTTTCAAAGATGTCTGTGGGGCTGATGGTCACAAATGCGGTCAGACTGATTTTGATACTTGGATTTATCAACGCGCTACTAAATGATCGAAGTCTGGCAATGGCTTTTATGATTATGGCCTTTATTGCTACTTTCATACCCGCAATACTTGCAAAGTTTGGAATAAAGACTGGATCTGAAATGCAGATAGTGATATTGCTTATAATTTATGGGGCCTTGTTCCTGGGGGAAGTCAGAGGTGCTTTTGCTAGCCTGTGGTGGTGGGATATCTTACTCAAGGTGGTTGCTGCCCTTGCTTTAAGTTTTGTCGGGCTCACTGTGGTGCTTGCGCTTGAAGAACAGGAACACTTAGACGCAAGTCAGTTTATGATAATAAGTTTGGCTTTTGCATTATCTTTTGCCCTTGGCGCTCTCTGGGAGGTTATGGAATTCTCACTTGACAGCGCTTTTGGATTTGCGCTGCAACAAATAGGCACAGGAGTTGTTGCGCTGGATTTGATAATTGACGGCGCTGCCGCATTTATTGTCTGCGCTGGAGGATATTTGTACAAAAGAAAGGGAATTGGCAACCCTATGAGCGGAGTTATAGTTGGCCTCATGAGAAAAAATCCGAAGATGTTTAAATCTTATAAACAACTAGAGAATCCAAGCGAAAAAATAAAAGCGATCATTGAGAGGGGCGAGGGTCCTAAACTTGAGTTCAAGTCTTCAATTAGAACTAATCTGTATACTTCTTTAATTGATAGAAATATTGAATTTGCAATTCTAAAAACAATAGCTGCTTATATGAATACTGATGGAGGAACTCTGATTGTCGGAGTTTCTGACAAAGGGGAGATACTCGGGCTTGAGAAAGATGCTTTTGTCAGCGATGATAAATTGAGATTACATCTAAACAACCTGATTAAAGATAATATTGGGGCGCAGTTTATGCATTTGGTGCATTATGATTTATTTGATATTGATGGAAAGAAAGCGTTGAAGGTTGAATGCTCCCCAAGCAACAAGAGATTTTTTCTTAAGGAGAATGGACAAGAAGAGTTTTACATGCGCAATGGACCTTCTACAATGAAATTGACTGGAAACTCTTTAATTGATTATATTAATCATAGATTTAGCTGAGAATATTTATCCACAGGACAAATGTTTATTAACTTTACAATGTAGTTTACAAAAGGCAGAAAATGGATTTAACAGAAGTAAAAGATGATATTGGACCTGAAAAAATTGTTCAGGTTTACGACCCTATCACCGGCATGAGGGGATTTACTATAATTGATAATACTGCCCTTGGTCCTGCTAAAGGGGGAATACGAATGACTCCTACGGTCAACATCAGAGAGGTTTTTAGATTGGCTCGTGCAATGACTCTAAAGAATGCTCTTGCAGGGCTGCCTTTTGGAGGCGGGAAGAGCGGGATAGTTTATGACAAAGAAACAGATTTTGCCAAGAAGGATGCTTTCATCAAATCGTTTGCGAGAGCTCTAAAGAATTTGGTTCCTTCTGAATATATTGCTGGCCCTGATATGAATACTACTGAAAAAGAGATGGAGACCTTTGTTAAGGCTCATGGTGATTTTAACTCTGCCACTGGAAAACCAATTGATTTTTGCAGAGAAATTAAAGGCAGGAAAGTTTGTGGCCTGCCCCATGAACTTGGAAGCACAGGGCTAGGAGTTAGTTGCGCCACTATTGTTGCACTAAAACACGCGGGTATTGAGGTTAAGGGGGCTAAGATTGCAATTGAAGGTTTTGGCAATGTTGGTTCTTTTACTTTCAAGCATTTGGAGGAAGCTGGTTGCAAAATTGTTGCCATAAGCGACAGCAAGGGCTGTTTATATAATGAGAATGGTTTAAAATTTAGCGAAATAGAAAAAGTAAAAAATGAGAAAGGAACAGTCACTGCTGGAAAAGGCAGAATGCTCCCAGGACATAAATTGTTTGAACTACCGGTTGATGTTTTAATTCCTGGTGCATTGCCTGATGTGATTACAAGACAAAATATGAATACCATTGAGGCCAAGGTGATTGTCGAGGCCGCTAATATTCCGATTCCATTTGATGTTGAAGAGGAACTAGGTAAAAGAATGCTTATTATTCCAGATTTTGTTGCGAATGCCGGGGGAGTTATATCCAGCTGGGTCGAATATATTGGGAAAGACAAAAAATATATGTATAAAGTTGTTAAAGATAAAATTACAAAGAACACGGAATTAGTTTTGAAAACGGCTAATGAATTGAAGATTTCTCCTAGAAACGCGGCTAATAAGATAGCTCTTCAAATAGTTAAAGCGGCTATGCTCAAAAGAGATAAACTTGATTAACTTGAGTTTGCCAGATGCAAACTCAGTAAAGAATCTTATTTTTGTCAAATTTACTTTGTTAAAAATTACTATTATGACTAACGAGCCATAGTGGCGAAGTCAAGTTATTAACAATCATTTGATTTTTGAATTATCTTTAAAATCCTGGGATCTGAATTCTTTACTTTCTTGCAGCTTCTTTAGTTCCTGTTTTTCCTTAGACACTTGGCGCTGTAATTGAACTAATTTTTCCTCGTTTTTTATCTGCTCTAATTCTTTTTGAAGTTCACTGATGCGTTTTTCAGTGTCTGCTGAATTGAGGGGCATTGTATTCTGGGGCGGAACTACAACTTCAGTCTTTGATTGTGTTTTCTTGTCTGTTTTCATTTTATTTGGATTTGGCTCAAGAGGGGTTTTTGTTTTAATTCTGCCTTTTAAGATTATAATTAAAATTATTATACACAGAGCTCCTGCCCCCACATAATAATAAATGTTAGAGAACCTACCAGTTTCACCGGTAACAAAACCAAAGATTGGACTTTTGCCCGCAGCAGATTCTTCTGATTCAACTACTTGGATAGTATCATTAGTCTCTTCTGTATTCGTTTCGACCTCTGCTTCATTAAGTTCATTCAAGGAAAAATTGAAATTTATTAAATTAGTATTATATGGGCCAAATTTCTTATTCTTAATTACCTCTCCTGTTTGATTATTCATTATTGAAGCTGAAAGCAATATTTCATCCACTGTCCTATAATAATTAAACCTATACTCTCCAAATTTTCTTGCCCTGCCCGTAAAGACAGCTAATTCTTCATTTGTGCCTGAATTTAGAATAGAAATGCTAAGATTTTGGTAAGGTTCTGTATAAATTACTATTTCGGTTTTTTTGACCTCCAGAGCTGAAACTGCCGAGAGAAATAGGAATGATAAAGCGAGAATAGCAACAAGGTTTAATTTTATCATGTGTACTTGAATAAACTTCTATTTATAAGGTTTTTTGATGTTGGGCTGTGCAGCCTTAGTGGCCTCATCGTCCTTTATAGAACCTAGAGGGAAAACAATTCCAGTCACGCCTGACTTTGCTGCAAGCTCCACTACATCTGTAGAGGGCATATAGGTATCAGATACCATGAATTTGCCTTTCCGCTAATAATGCAGAGGCGGTATTAGATTACACAAAGAATTTAAATAGAAAAGTATATGATTTGTTATGAATTCTCAGTATGACTCCAAAAGAGGGGCTGATTCTTCAGAACCCGTGCTTGATTGCCTTAGGCCTTTATCTCCTGCAGAACTTGCCAGAACAAAGGCATATCTAGATGGACCTGAATGGCGAAGAAAAGTAGAAGAAGCTTTAGAAGAAGGAAGAAGAGCCCTTGAGGCAATTGAAAGTAATCCATTTAGAAACTGTATGCCTGGCTGTTATGTTTAACCCCAAACTTCTTTATATCCATTAAATAGTAAAATGATATGAAAAAAGAAATTCATCGTTCTGGAGACAGGGGTAAAAGCGAGTTAAGTTGGCTAAGTTCTCGGTTTAGTTTTAGCTTTGCTGGATACTCTAATTCTGAAATGAATGGTTTTGGCAAACTTCTTGTGTTTAATGATGACACTATCGCACCAGGAAAAGGATTTGGAGCTCACTCGCATGATAATATGGAGATTATTACTCTCGTGACTAAAGGAGAACTTGAGCATCAAGATGATTTGGGGAATAAAGAAGTTCTGCACGTGGGAGAAATGCAAGTCATGTCTGCTGGGCGAGGGATAACTCATTCCGAGCATAATCATTCTAAAACTAAATCGCTTGAGCTATTTCAGCTGTGGATTGAAACTGCTCGGCCTGAAATTACTCCTAGACATGAAACTAAAGTAATTAATTTGAGGGATAATGAACTTACACTTGTTGTTTCTGGGCAAAAGAGATATAACATTCTTTTTATTAATCAGGATGCTACTATTTCTTTAGGCAAATTTACTGAAGAGAAAGAGATAACTTATAGTTTGGGAAAAAGTAGAGGCTTGTTTATTTTTGTTATTGAAGGAGATGTTGTAATAGATGGAATGGCTCTTTCTAGACGAGATAGTATAGAAATTACCGAGGTTAATAAAATAGATATTTTGGTTAAGTCTGGATTGTATCTGATGGTTGTTGATGTGGGAATTTAATGAATTATTATTTGATTTTTAATTTGCTTATCTGCTTAACTTGATTTATATCAATATCAAATTTCTTCTCTATAAATACTCCTTTGAAAGAATCTATAAAATTCTTATCTTTAACAACTTGTTCAAGCTTATCTAAATGGTCTTGTAAAGCATTCAATTTACCAATAAATAATAATTTTTTAATTAAATCAAGATTTGTATTCTTTGCAAGAGCAGCGATATCTCTAAAGTCAGTTAATCTTCCAGAGTGGATTTTCATCACAATCAATAATTCCTTGTTTGGAACATTTGCAATAACCTCTTTTTCAATTCCTATAATTTTCTTTTCAGTTGAATTATCAGACAATAATTGATAACTGAATGATGCTGATGTTGCTCGCGCAGCTAAAGCATCAATTAAAATGTCTATACTTGCGTTATCTTTTTCATAACGCATATATTTTGAAGAATAGACGTTTTCAAGCTGTTTTTCTTTAGTCTTAGTAAAGTTTTCTTTGTTTAGCAGAGATTCATATTTATCTAAATCTTTAGATTGAATTACAATATCCGCATCTGTGGAAAATCTATGTTTATAAGCGGATACTGCATAACCTCCAACAGTTACAAACTCTAATTTCGCATCTACAAATTTTTGCAAGATATCAAATATTGAGTTTTCTTTTTCAATTAACATCTCCATTATAATGTGTTTATCTCCTTATACTTTATATTTAATCCTTTTTTGTACATCTCATACACTATCTCTAATGCTGGCTCAAAATTATATATATTTTTCTTCATAAATTCAATAGTTTCTTCTAACGGCTCTATAAAGTAATCTTGTTTCTTTGTAAAATTAAATTCTTCGATTATTTCAGGAACATAGAATACTCCTTTTTTTGAATTTATTTCTAAATTTAATTTCTTGCAATACCAAGAGAATAATGGGTAATCTTCTTTTCTTATTTTTACAAAAATAGGATAGTAATCTCTATATTTAGCAATATTATATCTTCCCTCTGTCCAAAAATAGACTGCATCTGTTTTAGTAAAACAATATTGTATTCCTGATAATTTTAATACTAAATAATATAAACTTGTCTCACTGATATTGTTTCTAATAAACTTCAATATTTCTCGGTAATTCTTGTTATTTTCTTGTAAAATTACTCCTTTCCACTTTTCTTTTAATATGCCTTCTTTTACTAACTCTCTAACCCATTTATGAGTCCAGCCATAAGATAAATTAATTCTTTTTGAAATAGAGCTGATGCTATCTTTTTCTCTTGCAGATATTAAAATCTTTATTACATAGGGGTTTATTGTCTCTATATTCATACTATCAGTATAATGATAGCATTATTTAAAGCTTTCTGTTGATAGAAAAATTAATAATATAGAAGAAATTGATTATATTGTGGTTTACTTAAGCAAGAAAGAGGCTGAAATGATTATTTCAGCGCTATCTAAAACGAATGATGATAAAATAACTAAGATAGTTAATAAAATAAAATTACATCCAATTAGACCAATATATGCTAGAAGCAGACTTGAAATTAAGGCTTTATTAAAAAAGGCATTCAAGGAAAGGAAGAAAGTTAGGATAAATTATTACAGTCTTTCTTCGGACGAGGTTACAAATAGAATAATCGATATTTATCGCCTGCATTCTGACTGTGTTGTTGCCTACTGTAATTTGAGAGAAGAAGAAAGAACTTTTGTCATAAATAGAATAAATAAAGTTGCGTTGCTTGATAAAAAATATGAAATTCCAAAAAACTGGGTTTCTGAAAGTGTAATTTTTAATAAATAATATGGCTGATATAAATAAGAATTATAATATTAAACATTTAATTAATTGGTATCATGGAAACTTTTGCGTGAAACATGAAGATTCTACAATAGAGCATTATGAAGAATTAAATAGAATAGCCTTATCTTGGAACATTCCAGAAATGACTCATAAAGAATTTGTGTTTAGAATAAAACAAGAACTGAAATGTAACCAAAATAATCGAAAGTTTGATGAATGTATTCTTTGCAAGAAATTTGGTATTCCGCAAAGAAGATGGTGAGCTTGGTTAACGCAAGTTCGGAGCGTTTTCGAAATTGAAGTGTTGTGCTAATTGAAAGTAATAAAATAACCTAACTATAATAAGGCTTGAGTCTTGATAAAATTGATGAAAAACTATAATTTTATTCAAGAGAATTCCCATCTTTCTAAGATTTGGACTTTAATTTCCTCTATTTTTGCATTGGTCTTGATTTTAGTTATAAGCATTTTTTTCTCAGCATTTCTTTATAGCCTGCTGAATTCATTGCCTTATGTCAGTAGCTTGATAGCTTTCTTGACCGATAATATAAGTAATGCTACTGTCTGGGGTTTGTTTTTTGCGCATTTAATAGGAGGAATATTTTTTATTCCATCTCCTGACGAGATAATATTTTATTATGGTCTTGTTAAGGGAAATCCATACTTTTTGGCATTCCTCTCTGCAGCCACCGGGTATATGATTGCACAGGTGTTGAATTATTATATTGGAAATAAAATAAGCCCTTTAGTGATGCATATTATCTCTAAGAGGAAAGTCTACAAAGCCCGTAGATTTGTTAATAAATATGGAACTTTTGGGATATTTTTGTTTAACTTTTTACCTTTTCCAGGCCCTTTACTAACTTTTGCCTTGGGCATTGCAAAATACAATTTTACTCGTCTTTTTACAATAACCCTAATTGGGAAAATGTGTAAATATATTGTTTTGATAATACTCTACTTTATCTTTTCCGCTTAGTATTTATACTAGGACAACTTAGAATAAATATGGTTGAATATGAATATATCTCCCGCAGGGGCGCTAATTTAGATAATAAAATAAATATAAAGAAAATAATCGGAAAGCAAGTTCTTTCCAAGGGAGGGACAATAGTTGGACGCATTTCTGAACTTAGAATTAATTCGGATACGCTCGAGTTGGAAGGATTAGTAATTGAGGGTCACTTTAGAAAGCCAGTATATATTGGCAAGAGTTATTTTTCACATTTATCTGAGAAGGCAGTTATCTTGAATATTGAACTTAGCATTTTGATTGTTGGAAAAAAAGTTATAACTTTGGATGGAAAGGTGCTTGGTAAGGTTAAAGAAGTAAACAGAAAGGGTACAACTAACGAAGTCGAAAGTTTTGTTGTAAGATCTCTTTGGAGAAAATATCTTATTCCTCAATCAGATGTAAAACAGATAAAATCTTCTGTTCTAATCAACCATAAGCATGAAACCGCAAAAAACCATCTCTGGAAGAGACTTAAGCAAAACAATAACCTCTGAAGATCTGCTTGGAAAAGAAGTTATTGACTTTGACGGCAGCTTTATAGGCGTTGTCGAGAAAGTTTTAATTGATCCTTATAAATTAGATTTTGTTGGAATTTCTATAGATAAAGGTTTTTTAAGAAAGGGATTTACTCTGGGAAAAGGATATATTCACAAAATCACTCCGCATGCAGTTTTTCTTAAGATAAAAGTCTCATATGATGTAAAAGGAAAACTTGTTTTTGACAGCGATGGGGAGCTTGTTGGAACTGTAACTTCAATAGATCTTTATGGCAGTAAAAATAAAATTGTGAACATTATTGTTAGACCAAATATTTTTGCTAAAAAAGAAATAGTAATTCCTGCAGGGCACATTAAGGATATAGACGAAAATGTTATGTTGAATGTTACTAAAAATAAACTGAAAGAAAGTAAGTCTTTTACGGATGATTAAGATTTATAACTTGAGTCTGACAGATGCAAACTCAAGACATTAACCAAAAAGCGTTGGGTTATTCAACGCCTTTCTCCCCTCTTTTAACTCGTCAACCGATTTGTAGTCAACTCTAAACTCGAGCCCCCGAAAAAGAATCAAAACTGGTAACGCCCGTCCCGCCTCTAGTTATTTGACCGGAGCTTTAAGAACAATTATATACTTGATGTTTTTAGAATTTTAGAAAATGGCACAAGGGGACCTTATTAGATTTATAATTGGAATCACAATTGGAGCAATAATATTTTTTACAATTTATTCAATTTGGATAAATCCTTCTTTTTTGCAAAATTTCGACAAAGATTCGAACAATACCATTTATAGAAGATTAGAGAATTCTCGAGAATTGAAGGATAACTTGATAGCAAAGTGTAAAGAAGATTTTAATAATTGTGGAGAAGTTGTATCTCTAAAATATGGTTCTTCTTTTAAGATATTAAAGATAGAGGAGTTTGAAGATAAGACTAAAGCCGAAGATTTCTTTTATACATGGGGAAGTTATGGTTCATTTGCTAATAATTTTAATTATATTTTATCTGCGAATTATCCTCTTGGGGACCCTTATAGTATCTCTTCAATTGATGCGGTAGCCCCCATAGTTTTAATTGCCGTAAGGGTAACTGGAGCCGATGGGCA
>CAYSGT010000016.1:0-2525 GCA_964430805.1 Candidatus Woesearchaeota archaeon | reverse complement strand
CGATAAAGAGGGTAAGTTAACAAAGTATACAAAGCAAATCTTAATTTGTGGATAGGAATGCTCCATAAATTTTAAAATTTAGTTCTTTATACTTCAAAGTTATCTTTTGTTAGATAATAACTCTTTTAAACTATTTGAAATATACAAAGAAGAAATAAAAGCTAAGCCTATAACAATCATTAATCTTTGGAAAAATTCGTTAGTTGGATGATTTATATAATAATACCCTGCAGTAAGGATTATAAGCGATAAACTAATCAAAAAAGAATAGTAAGCTCTATATTTAACCTTTGGAAATATTATATCTGATTGAGAGATAGCTATTTTGATTCTAAACAAGTTGTCTACAAATAAAAATACTGAAAAAAGAGAGATTAAAGTATAAATTATAAATAAAAGGTAATCTATAAATGGAATAGCTTCTAAAGAAAGAAATGAAACCATAACTGCCTTGATAGTTATATAAACACTATAAGTCAATATTATTGACAGGAAAAAATAAAATGTTCTAAAAATTAGTTCTTGCATCTTCTTTTTCTTAGTAAATTTATCACCTCTAGTTATATACCCTCCAAAAAGTAATATTATAAAGGTTAAAAAGATAAGATATAAAATTATTAAAAATAGATTTACATAACTAGGCAATGAAAAACCTACAATTAGCGATAAGGCTCCACAAGAAAGTAAGAAGATTATAAGGTATTTATCTTGACTTCTTAGACCTTCAATTATAGCTACTATAATTAAAAATAATCCTCCGTAGATTAGTTTGATAGAATCATTTTGAAAAAAGCTAGTTATAAAAAATAAAGTAATAATTCCAATTATAAAGAAAATACCATACAACAAATCAGATTTAGAGTTTTCTTTCATGTATTTGTGAAAAAATTTCACACCCCTTATGTGTAAAGCTCCGGGAATGTGAAATTTCCTCTCACGCCCCGCCCGGGAGTCGAACCCGGCTCTACGCCGCGACAGGGCGTCGTACTAACCGATATACTAGCGGAGCTTAATGTTTGTTGATAAAATTTGTTTTTAAACTTTATGTAATAAGATTTAAATAGGATTTTACACTAAGTTATACATGAAAAGAAGGGTGACTCATCATATTAAGGAGTCTAGCTATCAAATAAGGCCTGGAGATTTGAAGCCTTACGCTCTTGGACACGCTCTCGGAATGATGAGCATGATCGTACTTGTTTTCTATGGGCTATTCGTTTGGTTTAGTAACTACGATTATTCATTTATGGTGGCAAAATACCCAATTGCATTTTCTTTCTTTGACTGGACTTTACTATTCGGGCTTGTTCAAAGTTATGTTATGTTTTATGTTCTTGGATGGGTTTTCGCTAAGTTCTACAATACGGTTTAAAATCTTTAGATTAGTTTTTGTATAATAGTGGACTGGCTTCTATTTCCATTTGAGCGTATGACTTCTCTGCTGGTAAAAGAATTGCCCCATCAAATGAGTTAATCAATAAACTTTCTAGATTTGTTTTGTCTGATCTTTTTGACTTTCTTAAATCTTCTAGAAGCATCACTAGATTGCCTCCAAAGTCCCTTGTTGGATTTCCGGGAAAATAAGAAGCTTGCTCCCAATCAATGACTATAGGTCTTCCCTGTTCAACGACTACATTGTATGAATGTAAATGTCCATGTACTAACCCATAGCGAGAAATTGTAGCAACTGCGGTTCCCAGTTTAACATACACTTCGTCTGCTTGAGGGCTTACAAATTCTTGACTTTCTAGTAATTGTCCTAGTCTAGGTCCTTGTACTTTCTGAAGCGTAAGAATCTCTTCTCCTTCAACAGCAAGCACGCGAGGAGTAATTCCTTTAGTACCTAAATAAATAAGCACAGGTGTGACTACGCAACTTGTAACATCTATTATTTCTTCTGCCATGAAAAAGAGCAAAAATTGTCTTTTAAAAATCTATCTGAGTGGTTGTTTCTGTATAATTCACAGCCGATAAATGGTGACAACGGTCATGGGCTACCACATGAAGATTCTTTTAGATAGTTTTAAATACAGAATTTAATCGATGTTTTTAATGGAAACTCGAAGCTTAGAAGGAAAAGTAGTCTTAGTAACTGGAAGTACAAGAGGAATAGGCAAAGCTATTGCTGATGCTTATGAAAGAGAAGGGGCAATTGTTGTTAGAAATGGAAGAGGAGGTATGATTTGTTTTCCTGAAAAACAACCTGTTGCTTATTTTGATGTTAGGGATAGAAAAGCAGTTAGGCAAAAATTATCGGACGTTTTTGGACAGCATATGCATTTAGACATTTTAGTTAATAATGCTGGAATTAATGGAGATTCAAAGGTTGGAAGGATGACTGATGAACAATGGGATGAAGTTATTGCGACAAACCTAACAGGAGCTTTTAATTGTACTAGAGCTGCACTACCTTACCTTCGTCAAAGTAATGGTCAATTAGTCTATGTTAGTTCTATTATGGCAAATGATCCAAGAGCAGGAGTTGCAAATTACTCGGCAAGTAAGGCTGGATTAGAAGCTTTTGC
>CAYSGT010000015.1:8077-16697 GCA_964430805.1 Candidatus Woesearchaeota archaeon | reverse complement strand
TTGACTAGGCCCATTATATCGGAGTGGTATTGTAAAGTGTCTGGACGTTTACCAAAAGATTCAAAGTATCTTGGAACGACTTCACGATTTTTTGAAAATTCTAGCAGGGCTTCCTGCACTTTTGGATTTGAGTAATATAATCTTGTAATTGCTCTTACACGTTTTTCTTTTTCAGATATTTCTTTGATTTCGGTATTTTCAGGTTTTTTAGGAGTTTCTTTTTCTGACATGACTATCCTGCACTTGGGTTATTTATATGAATTGTTATGATGATTTTTTGATATTTTTTATTTCTTTTTTGAAAAATAAAACTATATATACTTAGAAGAAGAGATTCGTTTATGAAAAGCTGGTTGATGATTGTGGTTGTTGTTTTGGCTGTTGCTTCTGCATTTCTTTTTTTCGATGATAATAGCTCTGTTGGTTTGGCTCCTCCTAAATACAAGGCAGGATTGGCTGACTTAACGGCTAATATTTCAATAAATAATGTTGTAAATAATAGTGTTAATGGTTCTGTGCAGTTTTTAATAAACTATAATATTACTTATAAAAATATTGGAAATGTTGTGTCTCAAACTGTGGATTATTCCTCATGGGGTTCTATGGCTTGTATTAGCGGTCCTGGATATGGTGGAGGGGGCGGTTCTACACTTCCTGCTTTGAATCCAAACCAAATAACTACATACCAATCTTATTTTCAATCTAATTGTTATGGCACATGGTCTGCATATGCGGCGGTAGATACTATAGGTACATTAACTGAACTGAATGAAACTAATAACAATGCGAGTATATCTATTCCAATATAGTTATTTTGTTCTTCTTTAAACACCATAATACTTAAAAGTAAACTACCTCCCTTAATATGCAATGAGACTAAAGCTTGAAGACCCACGGATTTTAGCGCACCTTATAGGAATTATTTCTGAACTTGTTACTGAAGTCAGACTAAAAATTACTAAGGAAGGAATGAGCTTGACTGCTCTTGATCCTGCCAATGTAGCTATGGCTTATTTTAATATGCCAAATGATTTGTTTTCGGAGTTTGTGGTTGAAAAGGACGAAACGCTTGGAGTCAATTTAGAGAATCTTAATTCTATAATGAGGAGATGTAAGATGGGGAGCTCGTTAGTTCTTGAGAAAGAAGAGAGCCATCTTAAATTAATTATTAATGACAAAATTAAGCGTGAGTTTTCTTTGGCTTTGATTGATGTCGAGGGAGACGACAAACAGATGCCTGCCTGGGAATTTAAGAGCGTGATTAAAATGGATGCACAGTCGTTTGTTGATGCAATTGAAGACTGTTCTGTTGTAGCTGAGGCTTGCACTTTTATTGCGCAGCCAGATAAATTTATTATTGAATCTAGTAATTTGCATTCCGCTAAAACTGAGTTCTCGAGTGATGAAGCACAAATATTTTCTGACGCCAGCTCTGCCCGATTTTCCTTAGAATACTTGGTGAAATTCATAAAGGGAGCTAAGATTGCAAATAAAGTAGAGATTAATTTTTCAGACAACCATCCAATGAGGTTGAACTTTCCTTCAGGTAAAGTCATGCTCTCTTTTGTTCTAGCCCCTAGGGTCGAACAGGACGATTGAATTAGTTTACCTTATCTATTTCCTCTAATATTTTGCCATATAACTCTGGAGAAATTCTGAATCCCGATGAAATTAATCTTGAGAGTAAATTTCTAATTTCATTTTCATTAATTAGTTTATTAGAATATGCTTTCATTAGAACAAATAATGTACCTTTTACGTTTAATCCAAAACTTTCTGCAATAACTCTTGCGGGTGCGTCATCAATTAATAATAAATTGGAGTTTAATGTTTTAGCAAGCTCGATTGCTTCTGATTCTCCTATATCAATTTCAGAATATCTCTCTTTATTATTTAAATTGACTTTCTTAACTTCTATCCATTTTTCATTAATGGCTTGCTCTATTACTCTGGCATCTATAAAACTTTTTTCTTTTCCTTTTAAAACAGCTTCTTCATATACTGCTGTTGGAATAAATATTTTGTTAAAAAGTTTTCTTAATAGGTCTAATTTACCAAGTTTAGCTAAATACAATAAAGGGCTTGTATTTGAGACAGGCATGCTACTCTTTTAAGCCCTTTAAGTCCTCTTCTAACTCTCTAATTCCATATGGCATTTGGATTTTTCTTTCTGCAATTATTTCCATCATTTCCCATAAAGAAAGACCAGCCATACGCGCAGCTTTCCACATAGTGATTTTTCCTTTTGAATAAGAAAATAATGCTTCTTGGAGTATTTTTTCTTTGATGCCTATAATAATTAAGTCCCTTATCAGTTTAGACTTATCAGTATCTTTAAGTCTTGCCATTCTTTCAAGCTCCGTGTCAAGATCTACACTTAAGCGAATGGTTGTTAATTTTTCATTCATCATACAAAAGATGTGTTTTGTATTATTTAAACTTTTCTATCTTCATGCCAGACGTTTTTAGAAAGGTTTTAAATAGTAATATAAAGTATTACTTAATATGTTAAATATACCTAGTAATATTAAATAATATAATGGCAAAGACAAGAGTCTCAGCAACAATAGATCCCGAAACTAATGAACTACTTGATGAGATCTTAAAAAAAGGAAAGTACAGAAATAAATCCCATATTCTTGAAGAGGCAATAAAACACTTTGCTAAGGAGCATAAAAAATGAATAGTAGGGGGCAGGTAACTATATTTGTAATTGTGGCTGTAATTCTTGTTGCGATTATTTCAGTTATTCTTTTTTTGAAAGGAAATAAGACTTCATTTAGAGAGCAGGATTTTGATGATCCTCAGACATATTTAAGCAGCTGCATTAAAGAAAGAGCAAGTTTGATTATCGAACAAATGCTTACCGGGGGAGGATTTACAATTCCAAAAGATACTGTTTTATATAACGCCAAACAAATTACATATTTATGCAAAAACATAAATAACTTTGACCCATGCATTAATCAATATCCTTTGTATGTTACACGGTTAGAAAAAGAGTTTGACTCAAATATTCAGGATGATGCAGAACAGTGTTTTGCCTCGCTAAAGCAAGAGCTTACTGATAAAAATTATGATGTGGAATCTGGGCCAGTTAATGTTGAAGCACATTTCAAGCCAGAGACTGTGGAAATTGTTTTGAAGAGCGATTTAACCCTAAGCAAAGGAGACACATCTAAAAAATACGAAAGATTTGACACCTATGTATTAAGCAAAATGAGATAGTTTCCCAGGAGGCAAAATGGTGTTATTTTAGCAACGATGGATTTATGCTGCTTTATCCGGAATATGATATAAGGGCCTATATGATGGAAGATACCACAAAGATTTATACTATTAAAAACAAGAAAAGCGGTGAGACTTTAAGAATGGCTACAAGGGGGTGTGCTATACCTGCAGGATGGTTCTAAATATGAAGCTAATTGGAATTTTTGAAATAACTTTAATTCTAATTAGCTCATTTGCATTTGCATATATTGTTAGTGAGACTAATGAACTAACTGAATCTTTTGGGACTCAAGATAAAGAGTCTAAGTTTACTAGTTTTGTCCGCGATAAAGCCCTTAATTATTTATCCAGAGGAATTGTTTCTGCACAAACTTCTCTTCAGACTTGTCCGTTTGATAACAATGGTTCTTATTGCCAAGAATATCCTATCCAAATCTGTAATTCGCGTTGTAGTACTGACTGTCTTCCTGGAAGGAGAAGTGAATTTGCCGCTTGTCAACTTGGAACTTGCTACGACTCTAATTTAGGTTTGTGTAATGGAGGTACGCCTAGATCAACTTGTGAATCGCAAAATGGAACTTGGTCTGCAGAGCAACCTGTTCAATGCACTAGAGCTTGCTGCTTAATTGCACCTGACGGTTCTGGAGGAGCTAGCCAAGCCAGATTAGCGACAAGCCAAGAATGTGCTTATCTTGGTCAAACTTCTGGAGCATCGGTGCAATGGGACCCTCAAACCACTGGAGAGCTGCAATGTCTTAACAAAGTTAGAACTCAACGAGAGGGAGCATGTGTACTCTCTCCTTCACCAAATGAGGTTTTGAATAATTGTCAGTTTACGACAGAAGTTAGATGCTTAACTAACGGGGGAACTTTTTATGTTGATCAATTATGTACTAATCCCCAGCTCAATACTAAATGTGAAAGAACAAGAAACACCCAGTGTTTTGAAAGAAAAGACGGAGTTTATTTTGTGGATTCCTGTGGAAACAGGGCAAATATTTATGATTCTTCTCCAAATAAGATAGATAACATTGGTTACTGGAGTTCTGTTGTACCTTTAGAACAAAGCTGCTCTTTGAGCTCTTCTTTGCAAAATCAACAAAGCTGTGGAAATTGCAATTATCTGGCTGGTAGCACTTGTGGAACTCCTCAACCTCTTGATAAACAACCAAATTCAGGGCAGTATGTATGCAGAGATTTAAGATGTAAAGAACCTGACGGAACGATTAGAGATCATGGAGAAAGTTGGTGTGTTTTTGAATCATGGACAGGCCTAGATGGAGCAGATGGAAGTAATGCGCAAAGAGCTACAGACGCTGTGGGAAGCAGACATTATAGAAATTTGTGTTATGAAGGAGAAGTAAGGGTGGAGCCTCTTGCAGAATACCGAAACGGACTTTGTGTCGAAGGAGAGGTTAGGCAAGGAGTTACAAATGCACAACCAAGAACAAATACAGGACAATTATGCACATCCTACAATGAAAATGCAGATAAACTAGCAAAATGCGAAGAAAGTCCTGACTGCTTCTTGAAACATATTGAAATTGATAAATGGAAGTTTGATGTATGCGTTCCTAAATACGCTCCTGGACTTGAACTAAGCGATACCCCTCAGCCGGACTCTGAAGCAATATGTTCTGCTGCATCTCAAACATGTACTTATTATGAAAAGAAAAACATCGAGGGCAGATGGACCTGCAAAATAAATTGCGGATGTAAAGATGCGGAATTTGCAGAGACAATGAATAATTTATGCATGAGTTTAGGGGACTGCGGAAGCAAATTTAATTTAGCAGGAGAGCTTGGAGACGGCTATTCTACGAGCGGGGACAAAAGTCCTAAGATTTCAGAAAGTTATAAAGATGGTCTGAAAAAATATGTTACTCCTCCTTTCCCTCATCAAAAAGTTGATGGATTTACCACCCAGCAACTTGAAGCGTTGTTTGGAATTGATTTTAATGGGCAGGATGCTGACGAAATTGCATCTCAAATTGGGCTAGGAGTTGCAGGAATACTTGCATATGGGATGTATGCTGGATACAGCAGTGCTATTGGATTTGGAAACGGTCTTGCCTTTCAAGGATGGGGAGGTGCTGCAAATGGTGCACTTGTAGGAGCTGGAGTAGGTTACATTTTAGGATTAGCTTTTGGCGCAGAAGGAGATGAATTGACTACCTATGTTGTTGCAGGTGCTGTAGTTGGAGCAGTTCTAGGATATTATTGGGCTTCTGTCGCAACTTACTTAGGATTTGGGGCGGCCGCTGGACCTGTTGGCTGGATTATTGCAATAATAGTGGTCATAACCATAATAATTCTTAGCGTTGCTGGTGTAGGAAAATATCGAGAAAAACATGTAACCTTTAGCTGTTTGCCATGGCAACCTCCTAGCGGTGGAGATAACTGTGCCAAGTGCAATCAACTTGGCGTTGAATGCACTGCTTACAAATGCAAAAGCTTAGGAGCTACTTGCGAACTACTAAATCCGCAAACAGATGCAGAAGCTTGTGTAGACCTTAGTCCTAACGACGCAGCTGCACCAATTATATCTTTGAATAGAACTTACCTTAGCAGCAACTTTTCATATGAAGAATCTGCTACTGGTGTTCAAATAAAAACATCTGCTGGTGACGGATGCCTGCAAGAGGTTGCGCCAGTTGCGTTTGATATCGTTACTAATGAGCCTGCTCAATGTAAAATATCTACTACTAGATCTAGCAGTTTTGGAGAAATGGAGGATACATACTTTGATAGCAGTACCAATAGATTTGTCACGAATCATGTAGAAAGTACTGCAATGCCTCTCCTTGATGATCTTGGAGTTAGTGGAATTGATCCAAACAGAAGAGGAGATTACAACTTATATGTAATGTGCAAGGACAGAAAAGGAAATCCAAGTGGAGCAGCTTACAATGTTAGATTCTGCGTTTCACCTCAAAACGATCTAACCCCTCCTAGAGTTGCTAAATTTGTTCCAGACAGCCCCGGAGTTACTGGTCTGAATTCGACTTTATTTAACTTAGGATTTTTTAGCAATGAACCGGCTACTTGCAAATTTAGCTCTACTGATCAAAGTTATGAATCGATGGAAGGGGAAGCTACATGTGATAATGCTATAAGCCATTCCACACTTGATGGATGGAGATGTAACGCACAACTGCCTATAAGCTCAGATATAAATCCATTCTTCTTTAGATGTGCTGACCAACCTTGGCTTGGAAACAATGTTGGGACGTCTGGTACAACTTTAGAAGAAGGAAGAAACGCAGCTACACAAAGCGACACTTATACTGTTGAGAAAACCACAACTCCATTAAGTATATCTTCTGCTACTCCAAATAATTCAACGATATTTTCTGCAACTGCATCTGTTTCAGTAACAATGGATCTCGTGACAACTGGAGGGATTGATAATGGTAAAGCCTTTTGTAAGTATTCCCTCAATAACGGAGATACATACATTGATTTTAGATATACTAGCTTAAGCACTCACAGGCAGACATTCACAACATTACCTGCTGGAGAGCACAATATTTTGTTAAAGTGCATAGACCGAGCGAGTAATGTTGCTGAAGGCAGCATCCAATTTAGAATTGAAGTAGATAATGTAGGGCCCCTGATAACTAGAATTTTTAGCTCCGGCAGTACTTTAAATGTAATTACTAATGAAGCAGCTACTTGCGCTTATGCTACATCCTCGTGTTCATTTGACTTTGCAAATGCAACTCTTTTAAGTGGCCTCGCCAATTCCCACACAATGCCTTATAATAACGGACGCACCTATAGAATAAAATGCCAGGATACTTTTGCTAATATGGGCAATTGCTTGAGTGTTAGCGGCGGATACTGATGGAAGATTTGATTAGAACATTAAGAAATGCAGAAATAGTTATCAAGGGAGATGTTAACCTTAGAGGAGGTCAGGCATCTAATTTCTACATAGATGTTAAAAAAGCATATGGAGATCCTAAAATTTTAAATTTGCTTGCAAATAATATTTCTAAAATCCTTGGCGAAGAAACCTGTATTGCGGCTATGGGGCACGGAGGGATTGCACTTGCAACAGCGATTTCAATACAAAAAAATCTCCCTCTTGTGATAGTAAGAGAATCCCCCAAGGGATACGGTCAAAGAAAAAATATTGATGGATATTTGCCTAATTCAAAAGATAAAGTGGCCATAGTGGATGATGTGTTAACAACTGGGGGGAGCTTAGGAAAAATTGCATACATTATTGAACAAACAAGTGCTAAAGTGACTACGGCTTATGTTGTAGTTAAAAGAGGGGAAGTTAACCTACAATTTCCAATTAAGCATTTAATTGATGCTCAAAGTTTACTCTAAGAAAGAGGAGATAAAGAAAATCGATAACTTGTTCAAGCAATTATTTATAAACGAAATCAGTCTTAAATAAATATGAAAAGGTGTATGGATAAAAAGGGGCAAGTTACTATATTTGTTATTCTTGCGGTTATAGTTGTTGCGGTAATTATAATAATCTTTACATTTCCTCAAGTAAATGTTTTTTCATCCAGTCTTAATCCAAGTTCTTATTTAATAAGCTGCATTGAGCCTGAAATAGGAAAGATTAAAGAAACATTAAGCAAACAAGGCGGATACATTAATCCCACGAATTATGCAACTTACCAAGACTTAAAATTGCAGTATCTTTGTTATACATCTGAATTTTATATTCCCTGCAATGTTCAACAGCCATTGCTTATCAAGCACGTTGAGGGTGAAATTAAAAAATATATTGAACCACGCGCAAAAAAATGCTTTGAAGATTTAAAAAAACAGTACGAAAGAAAAGGCTATGAGGTAAGAAGCGGAACTACATCTATAAATGTCAGCATAGTTCCAGACAAAATACTTGTTGACTTTACTGCACCTTTGACAATATCTAAAGAAGATACCCAGACATTCCAAAAGTTTGTGGTTTCTGTTAGCTCTAACTGGTATACTCTACTTAATACCGCTGTCAACATATTGCAATATGAGGCTACTTATGGGGATTCTGAGACAAGTTTATATATTTCCTATTATCCAGATATTAAAATAGAAAAGACTAGGCGCGATGACGGCTCAACAATATACGAGTTGAGCGATGTAATCACACAAGATAAGTTTGCATTTGCCACGCGCAGCCTGGTTTGGCCACAGGGATTAACATAATGGATAAAAAAATAATTTTAGTTTTTGCAATTATCTTGCTGGCAAGTTTTACAACTGCACAGCAAACTGGAACATCTAATAATCCTAATGTCGGCAGTCAGATCCAGACTGTTTGCTGTGAAGAAACCAAGTCAGGAGCATTCTGCCAGAATGTTGCCAACACCGAATGCAAGCAAGACAGCCGGCAAGTTCCTACATCGTGTGAGTCCACTAGCTA
>CAYSGT010000015.1:4025-8067 GCA_964430805.1 Candidatus Woesearchaeota archaeon | reverse complement strand
AAAGCTGGAACCTGCTATGACTCTGGCCAGGGAACTTGCTTAGATAATACTCCTCAGCTAGTTTGTAACAACAATAATGGGGTCTGGAGTGAAGAAAATCCTCCTCAATGTTCCTTGGGCTGCTGTATTTTAGGAGATCAAGCAGCATTTGTATCGCTAGTGAGATGTAAAAGATTGAGTTCTTATTTAGGATTAGAAACAAATTATGATAACAGTATAACCAGTGAACTTGCTTGTATAGAAAAAGTACAACAGCAGGAAGTCGGTGCTTGTGTTTATGAGTTTGAGTTTGAAAAAACTTGTAAATTTGGCACCAGGGCTGAATGCAATACTAGAACCGCAGGAAACGCCACACTACAGGGCGGAACTTTTTATGCGAACAAACTATGTTCTGCTGAAGAACTTGGAACAATTTGTGCTAAAACAAGAAAAACAACTTGTGCAGAGGGTAAAGATGGGGTCTATTATGTAGACACTTGTGGAAACAGGGCAAATATTTATGATGAAAGCAAATATGACGAACAAATCTATTGGAACAATGTTATCCCCATAGAGAATTCATGCGGATCTGGAAGCAGCAATGCCTTAAGTTCATCTTGTGGAAATTGTGATTATCTTCAAGGAAGCATTTGCCGAAGTGAAAAAGATGCTGGCAGAAACGCACTTATCGGAGATTATGTCTGCGCCGATTTAAATTGTAAAAACACCCAGAACGGGAACAATTATAAACATGGAGAAAGCTGGTGCGTTTACAACGATGCAGGAAATGCCTTGAATAATGACAAAAAAATTAATGAGAATACTGTTGGAAGCAGATTCTACAAGCATCTTTGCATTAACGGAGAAGAAGTTTTAGAGCAGTGCGAGGATTTTCGAGCCGAGGAATGCATTGCTACTACAGTTAATGAATTTTCTGAAGCAGCCTGCAAGGTAAATAGATGGCAGGACTGCCTTAATCAAAAAGATAAATCTTCTTGTGAAAACGAAGATTTACGCGACTGTGTATGGAAAGAAGGGTTTTACCTACAGAGTACTGGAGCAACAAATCAAACTACTGGAGAAAACCCAAAAGGAACTTGTTTTGCCGAGAACAAACCTGGCTTTAATTTCTGGAGTGATACCGAAACAGAAAACTTATGCTCTTTAGCAAGTGAAACTTGTGTTGTTAAATTGGAGAAAGGGTTATTTAATGGAGAAAAATGCATTGGCAATTGTAAATGTCAAGAAGATGGATGGGCAAAAGAAAAAGTCGATACATGCAAGATGCTTGGAGATTGCGGGCCAAGCCTTAACTGGCTGGGCAAGGCAGGATACAACAAAGGTTACAAACTAATTGTTGGCGGCGAAGATAGAACAGGGTAAGGAAGATGCTTAAGAATAAGTATTATAAATAAAGAATTAGTCTCTTAATGATGATATCTTATGTCTTACTAGTACCTTTTGCAATTAGCCTTCTAATAGTCCTACTTCTTATGAGGTCATGGATACGGAAAGCAAAATCCATAGGGCTTGTGTGGGATAATATGAATAGAATCAGGGGCGATAAGATTGCAGGCTCTGGCGGACTTGTCGTGCTACTTGCTTTTGTTGTGAGCTCGCTGGCTTACATAGCTTACAGAGTCTTTCTGCTTGAAGCTACCAATGGCCATCTTATCGAAATATTTGCGATATTAATTACTGTAATTTTTATGGGATTTATTGGTTTTATCGATGACTTATTTGGCTGGCAGCATGGCGGCCTTTCAATCAAATCAAGAATTTTACTCGTCTTATTTGGAGCAATTCCCCTTATTGCAATAAATGCTGGGAAAAGCGTAATAAATTTCCCACTTTTAGGAGGAGTAGATATTGGTTTATTTTATCCCCTACTTTTTATTCCGCTTGGAGTGCTAGCAACAACAACTACTTTTAATATGCTTGCAGGTTTTAATGGTCTTGAAGCAGGACAGGGAATAATCTTATTGTCTGGCCTTGCCTTAGTTGCTTACTTGACAGGCAATCCCTGGATTTCTGTAATTGGCCTTTGCATGATTGTTGCTTTGATTGCGTTCTTAAAATACAACTGGTTTCCTGCCAAAGTTTTACCAGGAGATGTAATAACTTACGCAATTGGTGGACTAATTGCTGCTGTAACTATTGCAGGCAACTTTGAGAAAATAGCAATTTTCTTTTACATGCCTTACATTTTAGAGGTTATTCTAAAGTCTAGAGGAGGGCTGAAAAAACAGTCATTTGGAAAACCAAATCCCGACGGCTCTCTTGATTTATTATATACTGGCGTGTACAGCTTAAATCACGTTGCTATAAAACTAATGAAAAGACTAAATGTAAAACCTACTGAAAAAAGAGCTGTCCTGATTATATGGTCGTTTCAGATAATTGTTATCTTGATAGGCTTGGTTATATTTTTATAACTGAAGAGTGACAGAAAGATTTAAATATTCGTTTAATCCTTGATTTATATATAATCATGAGTTCAATGACATCGAGACGTATGGGATTGGGGTTAATTTTAGCTGGCGCAAGCACTCTTTCTGGATGCAATATAATTGATCCTAATGAATTTCCGCCAGAAAAAACAGCTGAAATTCAAGCATATAACCAAAGACAGTTGCTTACATTTGGTCTTTTCGCAGGCACGCCATTTGCAAATACTGTTCCTCAAGCGGCAGTTATGAATGCGACAGCACATATGATGAATGCTGACAATACAGTTAGGGCTGGAAATTTTCAAAATAACGGACAGGGTGCAACTAATACTAATCAGTATGTTGGGGAAAATAATAACTTAAGATCTGTTATTAGAGCTGAACCATTCACCTGCAGTTATATGGCTGACTTCGATCCTAAGGATGGTTGTATAGACCCGCGTAGGGAGGCAGTCGATAGAGGAAAAGTTGTTTTTTATGTGGGGGACAAATTAACTTACGCGGTTAGCCAAGAAAACTGCAGAGGTAAAAGCCTAACTTTATTTGGACAAAGAACACCTGAATCTGAACTAAGTGAAGTTATGACTTGTATTATACAGAAAGATTATTCTACTCCTCAAACACTTCCCTTAACTCTTGATACTCCTGGAGTATTCAGATCTTATTGGACACTTGATGGTGTAAAGATTGGAGAACATTTAATTCAGGTTAAACCAAGACCAAATCAATAAAACTTGAGGATATCTAGAAATTTAAGATGTAGCATAAGAATAACTGTCTTCACGGTATATAATGGTGGAAATCTTTTACTTGGTGCGTGATTGTCATACCATTTAGGGCGTGGAGGATGTCATAAACAACTAATTATCATTTCGCTAATATTTATAAAGAATTATTCCTTTTCTGATTGATGATTTATCGAAGAGGTGCGGTCTTAAAGTGTTTAGCAATTTCACAGATTTATTTAATAGTTCTTTCTGTATTCTCTTTTGCCTTTTTGATTTATGATTTGTCGAGTGCTAGTGCACAAACTCCTGAACAAATACTTACAAAGGCTCAAAAAGAAGCTGTAAATAATGTTGTCGAGCCTACTGCACCTCAGCAGGTTGGAGCAGTTAGTCAAGAAGAATATTTAGACGCGTGGAGAAATGGGCCTGGTGGAACAACTACTGGAGGCGACGGGGTGGCTGGAACTTACAAAGGAAGTTTTTTTGGCACTGGAGGACCTGGATATTTAGTTGAAGGGGTTGTCTACGCGGCTGCTATAGTCGGGGCAATTCAACTTATTGGAGGACTAGCGGGCTGGGACGATGGATTAACTAATGCATTGAGCATTGGGGCTGGCTCGGGCATTATGACTACAGCTCTTCTTAATTCATTACATGCAAATGGATTTGGGATGACTTTTGGAATTGGAGGAGAGGGAAGTTTTCTTTTCAAAAATAGTTTTCTAGGACAAGGGATAACTAATGCAGGAGCAATAGGAATTGGGGTTGCGATACTTGTTTTTATTGCTACTTACAAGGAGGAATCTAGCAAAGTTTACAATTTCCAGTGCCTGCCTTTTGAAGCTCCTATTGGGGGAAAGGATTGCGAGAAATGCAATGATGACC
>CAYSGT010000015.1:0-4015 GCA_964430805.1 Candidatus Woesearchaeota archaeon | reverse complement strand
TTACAGACCTTGCTCCGAATATAGATGCAAATCACTTGGACAGTCGTGCGATCTTGTAAATGTTGGCAGCGTAGAAGAAAAATGTGTTTGGGTAAACCCTAATGATGTGTCCTCTCCGACAATAACTCCTTGGGCATCTCCTTTAACTGAAAATCATAGATATACTAATCATGATACAAGGCCAACATCGCTAGGAACAAAAATTGTTTTAAATGGCGCTGCTAATGGCTGCATCAAGGCATTTACTCCTCTGACTTTTGGGATTACGACTAATGAACCTGCTCAATGCAAGATTGATATTGATCACAAAAAAACACTTGACGAGATGCAATTCTTCTTCGGAAAAACTAATCTGTATTTGTATAACCATACGGAGCAATTTAGTCTGCCTTCCCCTGATGCAATTAATACAGAAGCTCCTGAACTGCAAGAAGATGGGAAATATGACTTTTTCGTCAGATGCAGAGATAAAAACGGAAATGAGAATGTGGACGAATTCGCTGTGCAATTTTGTGTTGATCCAACGCCAGATACAACACCTCCTGTTATTGTTGAAACCTCGTTACCAACAGATAGTTTTGTTAAATTTGGAGCTACAAGCGTACCACTAGAAGTTTATGTTAATGAACCTGCGACTTGCAAATGGAGTGCTCAAGACAAAGAGTATAGCGTTATGGAAAATACAATGAGCTGTGTACAGTCTATAACTGAAATAAATGCTCGTGAACTGTATGCTTGTGTCACAAATCTCACAGGCATTGCAGACAGGCAAGAGAATAAGTTTTATTTCAGATGCAAAGATCAGCCTGCTAAACCTGAAGAAGATAGAAATGTCAACATAAACAGCTATCCTTTCAGACTGCTAGGGTCTCAACCTTTGAATATCATCTCTGTTGGGCCTAACGGAACAGTTACAGGAAATACTCAGACTGTGCCTGTTTATTTGAGAGTTGTAACTGATGACGGGGCTAACGAGGGCATTGCAGTATGCTCATTTAACCAAACAAATAATCCAGTAAATCACGGCCCTATGTTTGAGACAAATGCTATCGAACACTCTCAAAGACAAGATTTAGTAAGTGGAAGTTATAGCTACAAATTTGTATGTGTGGATTATGGAGGGAACGCTGTTGAAGCAAGTACAACTTTCTCGGTTTTAGTTGATACTGTGCCTCCTCTTGTAACTCGCGCTTATCATGATTCTGCAAATAATGCTCTAAAGATTGTTACAAATGAAGATGCTTCCTGTGTTTACTCCTTGAACAGCTGCAATTACAACTTTAACGAAGGGGTGGCGTTCCTGCATGTTACTCAATCAAACCAGAAGAGCCATTATGCTGAATGGAAACCAAATATAGCTTATTATATTAAGTGCAAAGATGGATTTGGAAATGAGCCTGCGCCTAATAGCTGCAATATTGTAGCAAGTCCTACAAACATAAGGTAAAGACTTTTAACCTTAATAAGATAATATATTGTTATGAAAAGAGGCAGCATGGAAATATCATTTGGAATGATTTTCTCTGTAATTATTATTATTGCTATAATTGGAGTCGCTGTTTATGCGATTACTACATTCTTGCATGTTGGAAAAACCGCTGAGCTCAGTCTATTTTATAAAAATTTTCAAGATGGCATAGAGGGTATATGGTCTTCGGCTTCTAGCAGCCGGGTCTTTAGCTTTTCGCTTCCAAAAACAATAGAATCTGTTTGCTTTGGCTCGCTAACTACTTCTAGCAGCGCACAGTATAATCAAGAATTAAAAGATTTGAAAATGTACTCTTCTGGCTTTGAACAGCAAAATACCAATACGTTCCTCTATCCTGCGAAAAATGCAGGAGAGTTTGCATTTAAGAAAGTGGATAAGATCGACTTATCAAAACTAGCTGCGCGATTTGATTGTTTTGAAGTAAATTCAGGAAAAGTAAAAATCAGATTATCTAAAGAAGAGCTTGATTCTCTTGTAAAGGTCGAGCATGAATAGAAATGGTTTAGATTTTACATTCTCCTGGATATTTGCAATAATTGCCGGAGCAGTTATTTTATTTTCTGCAATTTATATTACAAATAAATTAATTAGTTCTCATGAACTAGAGCAGGATACTTTTGTCGCGGGGCAACTAAGCAACCTGCTTGCTCCAATTGAAACTAATTTAGAAGATACTAAATATTCAGTAATTGAGTTTAGTGAGGACACTCGCGTTTACAATGAATGCTCTAATGAAGGGGTTTTTGGAAGTCAGAAACTAAGCACCTCATCAAAAGGACTTGGAGAAGACTATAGCAAACAAAGTGTGCGTAAATCCACTTTTAACAGGTATATTTTCTCAAGGGGGGTTGAAGAAACAGACGGCAAAAAAATGAGAGTTATTACAAAACCTCTGACAATGCCTTTCAAAATAGGAGACCTAATTATAATGTACGGCCAAAACTATTGTTTTGTTAATCCAACTGGCGCAATAGAAGAAGAATTAATGGATATCTCATCTGATGGAAAACAGAATATTGGAATAAACATCTCTTCTAATGCTAACTCATGCCCTAAAGATTTCACAAAGGTTTGTTTTAATCAAATTGGATGCGAGATAAATGTTAACACTCAATCTAAGGTGGTCACTAAATATGGAAAAGAACTATATTATACTGGAGATTCTTTAGAGCTTGCTGCAATCCTTTCTGATCCTCTAATTTATGAGTGCCAGCTAAAAAGGCTTGCTTCTAGGGCAGGAGAACTAGGAGCATTATACTCAAGTAAATCTACTTACATTGAAGGAAACGGATGTTCTAATAACTTAGTAGGAGACTTACAGAATTTTGTGGCTGCCACTAATGTAAATTCAAGCAGGGATTTTGCCAGAAGACTAGCACCTATCGCTCAAAATTTGGAGGAAAAAAACAATGAACTTACATCATGTAAAATATTCTAAAGGTCAATTTAAAATACAACAAATGGTCTTTATTATTGTAGCACTCATCATTCTTTTTGGAATAGTTTCTGTATTTTTTGTATCAATAAGGTTTGGCGGGCTGAAAACCGATGTTGAGAGCCTTAGGAAAGAAGCTGTGCTTGAATCTGTTCGCAAGCTAGCCGGCACTCCTGAATTTGCCTGGATAATGTCTGATGACTGCGCTTCCTGCGTAGATATGGATAAATTAATTTTATTAAAAAATAGAACTTCGTATAAAGGATTTTACAAAGACATAAGCCTCCTTAAGATAAGCAGGATTTACCCAACTTACTCGGCTAATGAATGTACTCTACAAAATTACCCTGATTGTAATACCATAACCCTTATACAAGGAGATAATTATGAAGGTTACGAGGCTTTTGTCTCTCTTTGCGGATATGATGGGCAGATAGGAGATTATAAATGCGAATTAGGAAAGATAATCATGGGATTTGAGGGAGTAAAATGACTAGGAAGAAAGGACAGGAAGAAATCGTAGGCTTTGTACTTATAGTGGTTATTATAACTATTATTTTCGTGATATTTTTAGGATTTAAACTGCGCAATCCTGAACTCACCCAAAAGGAGAGCGAGATAATTTACCAATTTCTTGAAAGTGCTATGAAGCAGACAAGCGATTGTGCACTAAATACCAATGGCAAACGAGCTGACCTTGACGAGCTCATAAGAGAATGCCACTCGACTAATGGTTTATGCGACAATGGGCAAAACTCATGCGACCGCGCTAAGGAAATATTGGTAGATATGCTAAATAATACCTGGAAAGTGGGGGAAGACTATCCGACTAAAGGATATATTGTGGATGCAAGCTACTCCTATAACTCAACTCAAACACAAAACGAAGAAATCTTCACAATAACTGCTGGAAACTGCAGCAGCTCATTTAGCGGAAACTCTTACTTGATACCTGAGTTTCCTGGAAGCATTGTAGTTAACGCTAAGCTCTGCAATTAGGTTAAGAGAAATTTGCAAAAGTAAGAGAATAAGCAATCTCTTGTTAAGGGCTTGCTATAAAATAAATTGCCAGTTTAACTAATTGTATAATT
>CAYSGT010000014.1:5172-16935 GCA_964430805.1 Candidatus Woesearchaeota archaeon | reverse complement strand
TTTTTAACCATATAAAATCTATCAAAATATGGAAAAGCTAATAAGTTCTTTGTCCCAAATCGAAAGGGCAGTTATACCCCACCTTAATAAATCAATAGAAGAAATAATGATAAAAACTAGTCTTGATAAAACCACTGTTATTCGGGCGCTTACATTCCTAGAAAATAAAGAGATAGTAAGATTGCATCAAAAAGTAAATAAAATAGCAGACTTAGGAGTAAACGGAGTCTACTACAAAAAGAATCATCTGCCTGAAAGAAGACTATTAATTACGATAGAAAATCATAACAATAAAACCCTAGAAGAGATAAAAGAAAAAGCAGATCTATCAGATAATGAGTTTAAGGCAGCCATAGGAGTTCTTAAAAGAAAGTTATTGATTGATTTAGAAAGCGGAAGGTTAAAACTAACGGCGAGTAAGGAAGAATGCTCTAAAGTATTTCCAGAAGAGATCATCATAAAAAGGCTGCCTTTGCCACTAGATAATCTTTCTAAAGAAGATTTAGCAACAATACAACATCTGAAAAGTAGAAAAGATATAGTAGAAATAGTAGAGGCAAAAGAGGTAAGTTTCGTAGTAACAGAAAAAGGAAAAGAGTTAGAAGGCAGGAGCATAAATTTAGATTTAATAGAAGAAGTAACTCCGGAACTGATTAAAGAAGGAGTAAAAAACAGGAAATTTCGCAGATATGACTTTAGTATAAAGATGCCATCGATTTATGGAGGGAAAAAGCATTTTGTCAACCAGTCAGTAGAGCAAGGTAAAAAAATATGGCTGGAATTAGGATTCAAAGAGATGACTGGAGACTATACAGTAAACAGTTTCTGGAATTTCGATGCTTTATTTACCTCACAAGACCATCCAGTCAGAGAAATGCAGGACACGTTCTTCATAAAAGGGGTAATCGGAAAGTTACCGGATGCTACTCTGGTTGCGTCAGTGAAAAGAGCACATGAAGATGGCGTAAACGGCAGCACAGGGTGGAAATATAAATGGAGTGAAGAAGAAAGCAAAAAAGTCCTCTTAAGAACCCACACAACTTGTCTTTCATCAAAAACCCTCTCGCAGCTGAAAAAGTCACAATTACCTGCTAAATTCTTCTCTGTAAATAAAGTATTTCGAAACGAAACAATTGATTGGAAACACGCTTTTGAATTCAACCAAGCAGAAGGAATAGTGATAGATCCTAATGCTAATTTCAGAAATCTAATAGGCTACCTCAAGGAATTTGCGAGCAAGATGGGATATGAAAAAATAAGGATTCAGCCGTCATATTTCCCATACACAGAGCCAAGTTTAGAAGGTTCAATTTGGAATGAAGAAAGAAAGGAATGGGTGGAAGTCTTGGCGGCAGGAATATTCAGGCCAGAAGTGACTGTTCCGCTTCTAGGCACAGCCATGCCCGTACTTGCATGGGGGCCAGGATTCGACCGTCTTATGACTGAAGCGCATAAAATAAAAGACTTAAGAGAACTATACAAAAACGACATTAACTACCTAAGGGAGCACAAAGTACTAATCAAATGACAAACATTATATTCTCTAAATCTGAATTTGAAAAACATTTAAAAATAACTCCTGAAATCCAGGAAAGAATAACTTTATTTGGAACACCATTGGAAAGTATCAACCAGGAGACTATTGAGATAGAAGTTTTCCCAAATAGGCCTGATTTAATTTCTTTAGAAGGATTCATGCGCTCCTTCAAAAAGTTCTTAGGAAAAGATATAGGATTAAAGAAGTATGCTGTTAAAAAACCTGAAAAGGATTACAATGTAATTGTAGATAAATCTGTTAGCGAAATCAGACCGTATATCTCTTGCGCAATAATAAAAAAAATAACAATAAACGAAGAAAGACTAAAAGACATAATAAATTTGCAGGAAAAGTTAGCCATAACCCTAGGAAGAAATAGGAAAAAAGTAGCAATAGGAATTTATCCAGTTGATAGAATAATATTTCCCATAACTTACACTGCAAAAGAGCCGAAGGAGATAAGGTATCAGCCACTAGGCTCAAATAGCGAACTAAGCGCACCAGACATCCTGCTTATGCACCCAACAGGCAGAAAATATGAAAACATTCTGAAAGGCTATAATAAATATCCTATATTAATTGATTCAAGTAAAAAGATAATCTCAATGCCTCCGATAATAAACAGCGAAACAACAGGAAAAGTAGAAGTCAAGACAAAGGAGTTATTCGTAGAATGCACCGGTACTGATAAAAACACTGTAGAAAAAACACTCATTCTCCTAGCAACCTCGCTGGCAGAGATGGGTGGAGAGATCTGTCAGGTTGGAGTAATAGGCAAAGAAAAATCAGCCACTCCAAATCTCGCTCCTCAAAAAACAAAAATATCTCTGCAAAATGCTAATAAACTTCTAGGTCTAAACTTAACAGAAACGCAAATATCCGGCTTATTAGCAAAAATGGGCCACAATTACAAAAATGGGGCAGCAGAGGTAGCTCCTTATAGAGTGGACATCCTTCATGAAGTTGATTTAATAGAAGACATAGCAATAGCCTATGGATACAATAACCTTACCCCGGAGATACCAAATATTTCAACACCTGGTCAAGAATCTAAAGAAAGTATAATAAAAAGAAAGCTGTCAGAAATTTTAATTGGCATGAATATGCTTGAAATATCAACTTATCATTTAGTCAAGCAAGAAGAAGTAGAAAACCACAACATAAAAGATTCTCTAGAACTGCTTGATTCAAAAAATGAATATAAATACCTTAGGCAGAATCTCCTAACTTCAACACTAAGAATATTATCTGAAAATAAAGATGTAGAATACCCGCAGAAGCTATTCGAAATAGGAAGAGTGTTTAATAAAAATACACAAAAAGAAAATGGGATAGAAGAAAATGACAACTTAATTTTAAGTATTGCTCCTGCAAACGCAACAGAAATAAAGAAGCACCTTGATTACTTATTCAAAATGCTAAATATTTCTTATTCAATAAAAGAATTGACAAAGCCAGGCCTTATCGAAGGGAGAACATGTGAAATAATCATCGATGGCAATAGTATTGGCTACTTCGGAGAAATGCACCCAAACACATTAAGGAGCCAAGGAATTCAAATGCCAGTAGCAATAGCAGAAATATCTTTAGAAGAGATTTATGACTCATTTAATCAAAAGTAAACTGATAATCAGTAGGGCAACTAATTAAAATAATCCCGGTTATTTTTCTTAATAACAGATGTCTGTTTCCAGTTTCTTTCTAATATCTGCATTAGTCTAAGCAGTTCAGGTTTTTTTTCATTCCAAACACCAAAAATATTCAAAACTAAATCCGCTTCTTCCTTCTCAGTAGAGCTAATATCAAGCTTGTGGGCCGCAATTTCAAGACCAACAAAAGAAGACAAAACAGAATCAATTACTTTTTTGTCCTCACTGGTTATTTCTTTAAGAAGCATTAAAAATATTGGAGAAGCGCTGGATGGATTTATCATAACCTCTATAAGTTTAAGATAATAGATGATCTTATCAACCATGCCTCTGCGAATATCTCTAACCAAATTACCAGAATCTCTCTTGATTCTACCAATATCAAAAGAAGAGTTCATTTCCTCAAATTCGGGCAATGAATATTTCTTCTGTATCTTTGCATAGATTTCAATAAACTCAGACAATTTCATGAACAAAGCTATAATTAACACTATAAAAAACCATCTATAAAGATAGATTTAAAATGCAATAGATGTAGCAAACAGTAAGCCTCCGTAGTTCAGCGGTGGAATGCGTCCTTGGTAAGGACGAGGTCCCGGGTTCGATTCCCGGCGGAGGCTTTTCTATATTTTTTATAAATCACAAAACTCTCCAGGAGGTTGTTAGTATTTTGGGATTACTGTGGATAATCTACAAAGATTCTAACTCTAATAGTAGTGGAGATTTCAACTAGTATTAATTATTTAAAGATCCAATAAATAAAGGATCATGGGAATAGGAGTAGTATTTAGCTCTGATGAAAGCCTCAGGGGCTCTGTAAATAGGGCTAGAAGGGATAGATTAACTGAATTACTACAAAATATCCCTGCCGAAGTTAGGGACAAAAAAGGAAATCACATACCTGTCACAATATTAAGAGTTAAAAGAAATATCTACTGGGTTGAAGTTTTAATACCTGGTTATGACTCATGGGATACTGATGTCTACGTCCTAGATGACCAAAGAGCTGCTTTAGAATTGTCTACAAATACTTCCTTTCCGCATAATCGCCTAACCTATGAAGAGTCAGTAGATAACCCAAAAAAGCATGCGGCCCAAAGCAGGCATTATACATTAGTTATAAAAAATAGGGCAAATAGGGGATTGAATTTAGTATCCTAACCTGTTTCAGGAAGCCATTCATTCTTAACAACATAACTCACAATAGAAAGCCCCTTCTCAAAAAGATGTGAGAGCCATAAACTATAATTCTCCACAAAAAGAGCCCTATTTTCAGGACTATCTATAGAAAGACCTTGATTGCTGATTATAAGCAACGCTCCAATAACAAAGACCTTAATCAAGATGAGTAAAATTTTCATGTTTAATCAGGTGGAAACATTAGTAGTATTCCAATCAAAAAGAGCAGCCTTGCCAGTAAGGGTAGCAGTAGTCTTGCCAAAATTAACAAGCCATAAAGCGTAGGACTTCAGCCCTGAAAGAAACCCCTCAAAAGTATTTAGGTTAATTTCATTGGATTTAACAACGTTAAAGAAAGAAAATAGGATAAAGATAAACAAAATCCCTATCGAATAAGTCCACCATTTCTCATATCTAAATGAAGTAATCTTAAAAAATAGAAATACAGCTAGCAGAATTATTACAATAAATACCCAGTTGACCATCTTACCTCAAAAAGCCAAGTATGAAGTTGTATAAAAATCTTACTAATGTTCCCAGAAGTTCAGTTTTCCCTTTGCAGGAGTAGGTTCAACGCGAACTACATCGCAGAGCACAAACCCGTATTTTCCCCACACACTAGAAGCAAGATGCTTGTCTTTGTCCGCAATATGTTCTTCATCAGTTTTATATTCTTTCACCTCAAGAAGTCTAGCTTTCCCAACAATGCAACCGAGAGGCAAATCACTAAAGCCAAATCTTTCCATTGCATTTGTATTAACGCTTTTAGAAGCATGAATAAGAAACTCTCCACGAAAGTTAGTCTTCCATTTTCGTAGTTCAATTGTCTTTTTACCTGAAACAACAAGCTCAGCATAAGGCTGTTTAAGAGAAAGTGCTTTCATTAAAATAAAACAAATCTCTAAGTTAAATAATTATCTACTCAAGCAGCACTTGGTGGCTCAGGATTATAGCCTTCATCCGCAACACCATGGCTATCTCCTGCATCTTCCCGATGATAAACTGGAAGAATAAACCCCCTATAAGAAATAAGGCAATCTGGATTTGGAGAAGAAGAGTCTTGCGGTAAAGCTCTTACCTGTTCTCTTCTAACGTTTTGACAAAAACCAAAAAAACCAAGACTTGACAACCCGCCAACTCTTTCTCTAGATTTACCTTCATCCATAAATGAAAAACAAAATTAGCCTATTTAATTCTTCCTAAAAATCTAAGGCAGGGCAGAGGGGTTTAGGGATCTCTCTGCTCCTGCCTATGCTCATGTCGGGATTCCTTCAACTCGTAAGAGTTGGAGGGACTGAAGTGTAGAGCGACACTTCAGGATGTTCAAATCCCTATGCTCCTGCCGGGATTTGAACCCGGGTTACGGCCGTTCTCCACTATCGCGTAAGCGACAGCTGAGATCATGTTGCTCGTAGAGAGCAAGAGTTTTAGTCTCAACGACATCACCTCACATGCGAGTTACCTCGTTCGAGAGGGCCGTGTCCTTGACCACTAGACTACAAGAGCCTAAGAAAATCTAACAGAAATGCTTTAAAAAACTATGTTAGCCCAGCTCAAATAAGAAGAAGTAAAAATATTCCTAAAACATTTCCAAGATAACTCATTACCATAAATCCGTAAGGGTGAACCTTGGTAAAACCAGCAAGCATAGCCACCCCAAGTTCATCAGGCAGTGGAGATGCAAGAATAACAGCGACGAAAATATAAACTAAAAAGCTTCTGATTTTCTTAGGAACTATTCTATTTATCCCAGAAGAAATGTGTCTTACAAAAGAAGTATGTTTCAAAAGTTTAAATTCATCTTTAAAAGATAATCTAATAAAAGAAAACAAGCCAATGTCTGCAATTAAAGACCCTATCGCACCTATCAAAGCAACAGAATAAATGTTTATCGGATCTATCGCTAAAAAGAAACCTGTAGCAATGGGCGTAGTAAAACCTGCAGAATAAAGAAGCCCTGCGAAAAATATAGATAAATAAAACAAATTATCTATAGAAACAACAAATGCAGAAACAGCAGGCAGTTGAAAAACAAAATAAGCTACAATAATTGCAATAACATAAAGCGTAAGCTTAGAATATGTAAAAATAAACAGCCTCTTCATGAAAGAATCAGGTAAAAACAAGTTATAAATTTAATCAAGAGGCATGTTTCCCATTTCTTCTAATACCTTCATATGCTCTTGGCGTGATCTTTCATAACTCTCCAAAGCGCGGCGATCAATTTCAGCCCAAGTTCTTCTGGATTGTTCATCATCTCCACTTACGTATCTAACAGCGTCATCATATTGTAAATCGCTAGGAATAATAATCAACCTATATTCATGCATAATAATCAAAGTAATAAATAAATTATAAACCTAACTAATGAGCTCGAAGAGGTTTGCAGTTATACTTCTCAAATAATATCTCTGTTTTATCATTCCTATCAGCATTTATGGCAGAAATTCCTACAACGATTCCGCCTTGTTTCTCGACAAGTTCAATTACGGATTTAATTTGCGTGCCTGTCTCTATCCATTCATCTACAATAATTACCCTATCTCCCATTTTTATAGAATCTTTATACATTTCAAAAGATTTCAGAGATTTAGTGTAGTCTTTAAAATCAATTTTAATTAAACTATCTGAATTAGAAGGCAATTTCCCTGCCTTTCTAGCTAAAATTAGAGGTTTTTTAGCTTTTAGAGCCATTGCTCCTCCTAAAATAAAACCAAGAGCATCTAAAGCAACTATTTTATCAAATTGAATATCTTTGAAAGGTTTAATTAAATCTTTAATTAAATTAGAGAAAACCCTCGGATCCGAGAATAATGGAGAAACATCACATCTTTGATTTGGATAATTATTTATTAATTTACCATAGTCGTTCCATTTCATTTTAAAATTTATCCTCAATGCACCCAGTTTAGCTATCCTTAAATAAATTACTAACTAAACCCCATATTACCAAATACTACACATATCTTAATAAGATACCTGAAAGCTGGAATTTTATGGCTAATGAGGTAAACGAAGTAAGAGAAGCCACAGATTTACTAAGCCTATTTAGAGAACTGCATCCAGGAAATTCTTTAAGACCAAGAGGAGAGTCATACATTTCAACATGCCCATTTCATCCATCAACAAATTCTTACCCCTCCTTGGAAATTGACCAGCGCAAAAAATCATACCGTTGCTTTGAATGTGGAGAAGTAGGAGATCCAATTAAACTTTATCAAAAGAGTTTAGGAGTAAACCATGGAGAGGCATTACAAGATCTAGCAGAAAGAGCAGGGATAGTTATACCCGTTAGTGAAGCTTTAAGAAAAAGAAGAGGAATTTTAGATGCCTTAAATAGCGCTTCTTCATTCTTTGAAGATCAATTTCAGGGTTCAGAAGCAGAAAAAGAGATGCACAGAAGAGGCATAAACCCTCAAAGTATAAAGGACTTCAAAATAGGATATAATCCACCGGATAGAAACGCAATTTTAGAAGCCCTATGGAAAATAGATATGGAATATCTCATAGGAGCAGGTTTAGCTAAAGAAAGAGAAGGAAGACAATATGGGTTGTTTGATGGTAGAAGATTAATGTTCCCTATAACAGATCAAGTTGGGAGAATAATAGGATTTGGAGGCAGAACTCTTCTTTCAAAAGAAGAACAAGAGCAAAGAAAAAATGAAGGGAGGCATGTTCCAAAATATATAAACGGCCCAGAAACAGGATTTTTCAAAAAAAGTCAAACATTGTACGGTCTAAATTCTGCCATAGATTCAATTAGAAAAAAGAATAGAGCAATAGTTTTTGAAGGTTATACCGATGTCGTAAGAACAAGACAAGAAGGAATTACAAACACCATTTCTACAATGGGTACAGCTTTTACAAGAGCACATGCCGAAACACTAATAAGAATGTTTCCAGAAGCAGAAATAGTTTTATGTTTAGATGGAGATAAAGCAGGTGTAGACGCAAGTAAAAACATTGCAGAAGGTCTTCTTGGCACAGGATCTTTGTATGTCAGCACATTGCCTGAAGATGACCCAGCAGGACTGTTAGAAAGAGGGAGAAAAAGAGATCTAGAACAAGCGTTAGAAAGAAGAGAACCGGTATTTGATTTTCTTATGGCAAGAGCAGCTCACGGGATAGACACAACAAACCCAGAAGGATTAGTTAGAGTTTTAAGAAAATTAAAAAATCCTTTAAAGGCGATGGCTCCTGAAATGGCAGAAGCTTATGCAGAAAAGATAGGAGATTGGTTCGGAATAACTGCAGAATCATCAAGAAATGCACTGCTTTCCGATAGAAGAACATACGAGCATTCTTTAGAAATGATGGTGGCTCAGGCTTTAATGGCAAATGTTAATGAACCAAGAATGAGGGGCTTTATACTGAGTAATGTAAAAAGAGAAGATCTCAGAGTGGAAGAAGTTAAAGCATTTTTTGAATACATTGCAGCACAACAACAAGCATTGGATGATGCACCGTTAGCTAAACTAACAGGAATGGATGTATTTGAAGGAGAAATAGCCGCAGTAGTAAAAGAAATAGTAGATCAGCAATATGAAAAAAGCGTTCTTCTGCGGACAGATATCTTAAGAGATGCATTTTTCCCAAGGCAGTCTGATTTCAGCTCTTTAGATGAAGCCTTCTTTAGAATAAGAATGGGAGCAGCTGATCGAAGATTAAGAATACAAGCGAAAGCAATGTACCGAGCCAAACGCTTACCAACTGCAAAACAAAATATAGCTATAGAAAGAATGAGTAAAGTACTTGAAGGGTTAAATTCTAATGGAAATGGGGGAAATGGTGGAGGCTAACGCATATAATGTAAGGCAAAGAAGCTCAGGATCTTATGAGATAACAGGCGGAGATCTTAGAACAAAAGGAGTCCATGTACCTTCAGATGCTGTTTTAAAATCCAGATATGAAAAAGAAAAAAGAAACGGCAGGCTTTCTACCTCATTGCTAACTCTTATTGCCTGGAGAGGATATGTAGAATCTCACGAAAGAAGTGCAAAATCTGGAAGACTAGCTCTTGGAATAGGCCGTCCTAAATTAAAAACAAAAAATGGGGAAGTAGACTATAGAGCAGATTGGGAAGAAATAGTTGCAGCAGTAGATACAGAATACCCTGTAAAGAAAGTAACAGATTATCTAGCAGGTAAAGAAGTAAAATTACCAGGCATAGCCGAGTTTAGCAAAAAGCATACTAGAGAATGGCATTCTGCTCATCGCACATACGGTCCGCAATTAGGAAAAGGAGATGGATTTAAAAGAGTCTTAGAAAAATTGCGTCCTGACTTATATGCTAAGCTCCACACTGGAAAAGGAGGGGTAAAAAGACAAATAGATAAAGAAAAATTAAAAAATGAATTAATCTCCCGTTTTAATAGCGGCCAATCAATAGGAAGAACAGCTCTTCTGAGATCAGATAGTGATGAAGAAAGAAGATTAGGAAACGACCTCCTGCTTCTAGCAGCTAATCGAAAAGGAGGCTATTACAAAGTTTTAGAGGACTTGACAGGCATAAGAAAAAAAGATGTTGAAATTGGACCTAAAGAAAAAAAGCTTTATGGCGCAATAGCAGAAGATCTAGTTAGGTTTTTAGTATTATGGGGGGGAATAACTCAAACAATTACTGATACAATTCCCTTAGGTTTACCAGATTCATTAAAAGAAGCAAGATTAAGATATACTTATAATGGTGGAACAAACGCAATTTCAGATTTAAGAATTGGAAATCATCCAATAGAAGTAAAAGCAGGAAGACAAAAAATAGGGCCTAAAGAAGTAAATGATTTAGTAGAAAGATATGGAAATAATAAAACAAGATGGAGCACAGGAGAAAGTTTTGCAGGAGCAACAATTTTCTTTATTAAACCAAAAAGAACATATAAAGATGCAGTAAAAACCTTAGAAGAAAACGGAATCACAGTAGTGGGACAAGATTGGATAAACTCAAAAGTGAAGCAAGTCGTGAAGATTATGAAAAAAGATTTTAGCCATTCTTTAGAAGGCTTAAACCCAGTTGCAGATTTAGAGCAAATCGTAGAACTATCAGATCAAATTTCACATAGGCCAGACGTACTGCTAAGGAGAGCTAATGGAGAATTAAGTCAATGGAGCCATGATATGTTAAGAGCTTTAATAGAAAGAGGTTATGAATCATGGGCGGCCTAGCAGAACTTATTAGTGCCACTAGGCATGATAGGCTAGTTGTCGTAGAAAAGTCTCTAGATGAACTTGAAGACAATCCAGTCAACGATTACGTGATGAGAAAATTAGGATCAATAAATCTAGCAGAGTTAAGTAAAAATTTTGGTTTACAAGTAACCTATCCCCTTGCATTTATAGATATAGAAACAACAGGTATAAAGAGAGTATTTTCAATAGCTTCATTAGCTTATACGCTTGTAGAAAAAGATAATCTAACAAGCACGTGCATATTTCCACCAACTTTCAGGTTAGAGAAAGAAGCTCTAATATATTTCTTCCAAAATGTAGGTAATGGAACATTATTTACTTGGAATGGAGCTTCCTTTGATATTCCAAGAATTTCAGATAGAGCAAGGCAAAGAGGAGTTGTCGCAAATGGATCTCCGGAAACAACATTTAGAGAGCATGTGAAAGATAGACATGTAGATTTGTGTCGAAAAAGGAAAGAATTTGGTTTACCATCTGGAAAAGGTTACGGAAAATTACAAACACTGGAAAGAGTAGAGTTTGGATATGAAAGAGAAGATGATATTCCTGGAAAAATGATACCCCAAGCTTATAGAACATGGGTTCACACAAGAACAAATCCTGAGGAGATAGCTCAACTAATAGAGCATAATATACAAGACACAGTAAGCCTTTTAGCAATAATGTTAAGATTCTGTGAGCTTTGTCCAAAATGACCAAAGTAAGAGTAAAGATGGTATCCTTCAACATATAGATTCTAATTATTGATTAAAACAACACGTCAAGTTAAGCTCATAACCTTCTAACTTCTGCACAGAGCCATTCTGTGATAAAAATAAGAAACCTCTAATTCCTGTAACTACTTAACTCGGCCAAGATTCACAAGAAATAAACAGTCAGCTAGGATGTTCAAATCCAATAGCCCCACCCGGATTACTTCAATCACAAAGTGTTGAAGTTGCCACGAATGTCCATTTGTGAGCACTTCGAATCCGGATATAGCCCCACCCGGATTCGAACCGGGGTTTAAGCCGCCAAAGGGCTTCGTCCTTGACCACTAGACTACGGGGCTAAATTCCACATCTTAACTTTGTTTAGATGCTTATCATTTGAAAATCCGACTTCATTTAAAAACTTTCGCAGTTCAGTCTTTCTAGTAATTGTAATTTCATTTCCCTTCGATATTTTAGACACGCCTATCCCTAACGAAAGTAAACTATTTCTGACATCATT
>CAYSGT010000014.1:4515-5162 GCA_964430805.1 Candidatus Woesearchaeota archaeon | reverse complement strand
AATCCAATAGCCCCACCCGGATTCGACCCGGGGTTTAAGCCGCCAGAGGGCTTCGTCCTTGACCACTAGACTATGGGGCTATTAAAATAGTTCTCAAAGTAGGTTTAAAACTCTTACTTTTCAGCAAAAAACAAATAAGATTATATATTAGTTAAGACAAAATACAAAAATGGAAGAAAAAAAAGAGCTACAAACACAAATTCTACAGGAGGAATCCGAAAAAAATGGAAAAAATAAGGCAACAAAGGAAGAAATAGACCATATTATAAGAATGATTTCTCCAGGAACAAATTTCAGAACAGCTCTTGAAGGAATAGTAAACGCAAAAAAAGGAGCAATAATAGCAGTGGAGATAGATGGGATAAACTCAATCCTCGACGGCGGCTTCAAAATAAACAGCAAATTCACCCCTCAAAAAATAGTTGAGTTATCAAAGATGGACGGGGCGATCATACTTTCAAAAGACATGAAAAGAATCACTCAGGCAAACACAATGATTTATCCGGACAAGAAAATATCGACAAAAGAAACAGGAACAAGGCACAAAACTGCGGAAAGAACAGCAAAAATGATGAATACTTTAGTTGCAACAGTATCTGAAAGAAGAAATGAGATAACAGTCTATTACAAAAACTTCAAGCATATTG
>CAYSGT010000014.1:0-4505 GCA_964430805.1 Candidatus Woesearchaeota archaeon | reverse complement strand
GAAAAGTTAATGAACAAACTCAAGTTATAGAAAAACAAAGAGAATTATTTGATTATAACGTTGAAAAATTAACCCAAATGGAACTCAGAAATTATCCTAATATAGAACAAGCCTCTGTAGTTTTACAAAAAGGCAGGCTCATAGAAAAAATGGCTAGCGACATCAAAGTCTTAGAATTAGGTAATGAAGGAACAATAATAAAAACAAGACTAAAAGAGTTAACATCTAACATCGAAAAAGAAATAAATCTGGTAATAAAAGACTACACTAAACTTGACTTTAAAAAATCAAGAGCATTAGTCAATAGTCTTTCATATGAAGAGCTCATAGACTCAGAAAACATAATCAAATCACTTGCATATGAAACAAACAAAAAAGTTGAAAAAATAAGAGGATGGAGGGTTCTGTCTAAAACATCATTAGAAGAGTCAGACATTGCAATGTTAACAAAGGCGCTTACAAGTCTTGGAAAAACAATTCACTCAAATATGAGCACGTACAAAGACATTATAGGAGAAGAAAAAGCGAGTATATTCAAAGAAGAAATAGATAATATCAAGAGGACTTATTTCTCATAACCTTTAAAAAGCATAAAATTAATACTATAGCATGAAACGCTCATCAAGACGCTGGAAAAAGAAAGGTCAAATGCGATGGAAATGGCAGCGCAAGAGACTAAAGAAAGAAAAGAGAAAGAGAAAGATGCGTAGAGCAAACGCAGGTTAAAAAGCAATAATTCTAAGAGCTAGTATATCCCAGCATAAAAAACAAACTACTCAAACGATTAATATATCTATAAACTTCGCTTCGAAGTTTACCTTCTCGAAACATCTTAACTAAAAAAGTCTCAAGTTCTCGGCAACGCACACGACATTCATTAAACCATATACTCGTTTCATTGGTAAATCTAACAAATTTATTTGGAGGTTCGCCTAAAGAATTAATGTATTCTTCAAGCTTTTTCAAATCATCCGCAGTAATAGGCGCATTCAAGCTATCAAGAGGGCAATTAGCTATCTCTCCAGATGTCTGCCATAATTTCTGTTGCACAATCCTCAAAAATTCAGAATGATGAGTATCCAAAAATAAAGCCATGTCCATTGCACTCTGTAAACTATCCACCTTGCCATTAACAAGAATCATCAAATCATCTTTCAAACAAGAGTTACCCAGAAAATCCCTAGTAAACCCTTCATCTCCTTTAGTTGTATATGCCCTTGCCACTAAAAACAACAATAAAACAAAGTAATAAGCTTTATGTCATTTCAGTAACATCAAAAGATCGATGCACCACCACACCTTAAAAGGTGCGATTTGATAAGAAAAAATTACATAAGCTCTAACCTGACATCAAAGCACCACAATAATTATATACCAAATAATTGAATTCAAACTATCTAAATCTTTATAATAAACGAGGTGTGAAAAAGAGTATGAGTCAAAGTGAAATCTGGACAGAAAAGTATAGGCCTTCCGTATTTAGCGATATGGTGGGTCAGCAAGAAATAGTAAAGAGGGCATCTGCTCTAGTGCAAGCCATGAATATTCCACATATGATGTTTGCAGGACCTTCGGGAACAGGAAAATCAACTTTAGCCTTAATAATTGTAAAAGAACTTTTCAAAGACAAATGGAAAGAAAACTATTTAGAGCTAAATGCCTCAGATGAACGAGGGATAGATGTAGTAAGACAAAAAGTAAAAGACTTCGCAAGAACAAAATCAATTGGAAGCGTCTCATTTAAAGTAATATTCCTCGATGAAGCAGATGCATTAACCCAAGAAGCCCAGCAAGCGTTAAGAAGAACAATGGAAAACTACACAAACACATGCAGGTTTTTAATGTCATGCAACTATTCATCAAAAATTATCGACCCCATTCAGTCCAGATGCGTAGTTTTCAGATTCAAACTTCTAGAAAAAAAAGATATAATTGAAGTAATAAAAAGAATAGCCGACAAAGAAAAGTTAAAAATTACAGACGATGCATTAGAAACACTATACGAAATGAGCGAAGGAGACTGCAGAAGAGCAATTAACCTTTTGCAAGCAACATCATCCATTGCGCTAGATATTAATGCAGAAATAGTAAAGATGATTGCGTCTTCTGCTAAACCTACAAATGTAAAGATAGTTCTAGATTACGCATTGGCAGGAGATTTCCTTAACGCCAGAGAGAAACTCCTAGACATAATGCTAAAAGATAGTGTAAGTGGCACAGACATAATCAAAGCAATCCAAAAAGAAGTCTGGAATTTACAGATAGAACCCCAAACAAAAGTAAAGCTAACAGAAAAAACAGGAGAGGCCGAATTTAGAATAGTGGAAGGCAGCGACGAATTTGTACAGCTCCAAGCCCTTTTAGCATCATTTGTCCTTGCAGGCAGCAAAGAAGAAATATAATGATTGACGTATCAAATCCAGATTTGGATATAAAGGGACTTCCAACTAGAGAAGGAGTTTATTCGGCAGTAGGATTATATGAACCAAGCAGACCGGGAAAAATAGAAGTTAGGCAACACCAGAAAAGAGGACCTTGTTGTGATGCAAACGATTATAGTAATGTTAGAGATTACTCTCGGCCAATTCCAGATTCCGTAGTTTATACTGATTCCTGGGTCCCTGTCAGCTGGACAGGTTTAACATTTTTATCAAGAATAGGAGGCCTGCCAAAAGATGGTGCAAACTAACTTTTCTGAGAAATATAGGCCTCTAACAACAAAAGAGGTAGTAGGGCAGAGCAAGGCAATCTTAGAAGTGCAGAAATTCCTCAAAGAATTCCCAAAGAAAAAGGGGATTATCCTGCATGGTCCTTCAGGCACAGGAAAAACAACAATAGTTCATGCAATAGCAAAGGAAAACAATGCAGATATTTTTGAGTTAAACTCTTCAGATTTGAGAAACAGGCTGAAGTTAGAAGAAATACTTAAGCCTGCTTCAGAGCAGCACAGCCTATTCAAAAAAGATAAAATTCTCTTAATGGACGAAGTTGACGGAGTCACAGGAACAGATATAGGGGGAGTTCCTGAATTAATTAGAATTTTAGAAAAAACAGCGCATCCAATAGTAATGACTGGCAATGACATCTGGGATTCAAAATTCTCAGAATTGAGGCCAAAATGCAAATTAGTGGAAATGTCCCCTTTACTTGCAGATGATATTGCTAGAGTCCTAAAGAACATTTCAGAAAAAGAAGGAGTAAAAGAAAACCCTCATTACTTAAAACAAATAGCAATAAAATCACAGGGAGATTTAAGGGCGGCAATTAATGACTTGCATACATATGTATTGTCAGACCAAACCAATATAGATTTCCTAAATGAAAGAAACAAGAAAGACAGCATATTTAACATCCTAAAAAAGTTGTTCCAGGAAAGATCAGACAACCTCAACTTATTTGATACAACCAAGATGTCATTAGATGAAATATTGCTCTGGATTGAAGAAAATATTCCAAGAGAATACAAAGGTATAGCCTTGGCAAAAGCATACCTTGCATTAGCACAAGCAGACATTTTTAGAGGCAGAATTTACCGTCAGCAATTCTGGCGTTTTCTAGTATACCAAAACATATTCCAAAGCGCAGGCATAAGCTACGCAAAAGACAAACCAAAAAGCTCTTTTACAAAATACGAAAGACCTCAAAGAATTCTAAAGATATGGCTTAACAACAGAATCATGGGAAAAAAGAAAACAATCTCGCAGAAATACGCGAGATATGTACATTGCTCAACAAAAAGGGCAATGTCGGACTTCGGCATAATAAAGAAAATAATAGCAAGCAAGCCTGAAATAGCGGACAACCTTCATCTATCCGATGAAGAAATGGAATTTGTCAAAAAGTAAGATTAGAATTTAAGACTGCCACCAATAACTGTGCTAATAATCTCTTGATTATCAAATTCATCTCCCAAAGTATATTGTTTTTGCGCGTCAGCAGAAACATTTATAGTAACCCATTCCCAAAAACATCCCATTTAAGCCCGGCTCCAGCATTAGCTACAGAAAATTCATCAGAACCTGTAAAGTAATGATTATTAAAATGCACGTCTCCCCAAACATTTGCTGTCAAGCCACCAATCAAACTCAAATCCTTTCTTGCAGAAAGAATAGACTCTGTCCCAACCTCTCGACTATTGTCTGGACTTGTGATAGCATTAAACTCCCCACCGAGAGTTAAAGGCAATTTTTTTGTAGAAACACGTGCTCCTACTTCTAAAGCATCTCTAAAAGAAGTAAATGCATCAAGAAAAACATAATCTGCCTTAACTGACCAGTCAAAATCCTGCCTAGATTCTCCGTAACGAAGAGTTAAATCTGTTTCAGTTAATTCACCATCTCCTAGTCTTCTATTTTCAAAATAATTAACAGAAAAGCCAGGCAGCCTAATATCAGAATAAGTCAAACTTGTCTGTAGTACAGGTTCATTTGCAAAAATAACCCCGATTCTAGCTAAGGGCTTGCTATAAAATAAATTGCCAGTTTAACTAATTGTATAATTCCATT
>CAYSGT010000013.1:14334-17422 GCA_964430805.1 Candidatus Woesearchaeota archaeon | reverse complement strand
CATTAAAAAAGTTTTCCCATTTATCATAACCTAAAAGCACCTGCAAATCTCTAGCATACCAAAATTCAACACCTTCAGACTCATGAGCATAATCTTCAAATGTCTTCTGGAGTTTTGTAATAATTAGTTTATCCATTTTAACAGTTATAGTCTAAAATAAGAAGCCTATCTATTTTTTAATTTTATCTATTCTTTAAAGAACTATCTCAAATTCGCCAAGTTCTTTATGAAGAGCTTGCAAAACCGAGGAATTAACCTTAACATCTTTCTTGCCTTTTTTATGAGTAGACAATGCTTTTTCTAAAGCAACACTATCGCTTAATTTAAAAGAGTTTCCAACTATCTGCATAACTCTGCCTGATTCTATGAAGAAGTTAGCCGTATCAGTCAAGACAAGCTCTCCTTTCTTGTCGCCAAAGGTGACATCAACAACTTCTTTCTCTTCCATATCTAAATTAATCCTTTGAGTGTAGTCAAGCAATTCTCTAATTAGTTCAGTAGCATCTCTGCGTAAAGCACTCATTTCCAATTGAGTAACCTTGCCTGATTTAACCTTGGATTTCATTGCAACTATCTCTTTAAGAGGCTTAGCAAATCTAGGCTGCAATTTTCCTTTCCCAATTAATTCGTTATTAACGTCCCTAATAAGAGAATCATCGCTTTTATCTCCAAATATTTTCTTTAGCAAACCAAAGACTTCAGAATATGATCTTTCCCCATCATAAACAATTAATTTTTCTTCAAGCTTCTTTCGTATTTCTTGAAGTTTCTTGTCATATTTTTTAGATTCACTCAGTAATTCATCAACTTCTTTTCCAGGGACAGTTTTTAGAGTTCCATGTTCATAATCTTTATACAGTTTTATAACTCTCTCCAAAAACTTAAGCTCATTAACAGACATAACCTTTTCAGTATCGACTAGGACCTTCTTAACATCCGCCACCATATGTTTAGGCGCAGGAGGAGCATGTCCTGCAAGCATAACAAGAGCTTGGGTAGGAGTCACAACCCCCCAATAAATATCCACCATAGCATCAAGAAGTCTTCTAGTAACAAGCGACTCATTTTGCTCACCATATTTCATGAATTTATCAACTGATTCAGGCGAAGGTTTAACCTTGCCCATCTGCAAAAGAAGTTTCCAAGGCAAAAACGTACCACGGTCATACATTGGAATCCCATCCCTAATAAAAGTAAACATCACCGGATTAGCATCTTTAACATTATCCCAAAAATCGGTCAGCAAATAAACTTGGACATTTAGTACATTTTTAGTTCCAGACAAAGCCGTTGCCTCGCGGATATAATCATGAATCATTCCTCGTAATTTTTCCAAGAGCTGCAAACGAGGCATTCTTTTAACATCCGTATCATCTATGATCACAAAAGTATCGACGTCGCTATCTTTATCGGCCTGCCCTCTAACTAAACTGCCCCCAACAACATAAGAAGCAACATATTTCTCAAACTTGCGCAAAACTAAAGTCTTGTGGATGTTAGCCAAACGCATCGAGCCAAGAAGACCTTTGTCCTGAAGAGGAAAACTCGAAGCAATTGCATCAATAAATTCAAACTTGCTATCCAGCCCGTAATTCCACAAGTCAACTTCTGTCTTAATATGTATCCATAGTTCTTGTTTTGTCTCTTTAGCCAGCCTTAAAACTTCAGGTTTTATTTTCTTAGGAATGTTCTTGAATTCATCTTCAGGGATAAGCATAATCATATGAATTGGTTTCTTAGCAACTTCTTCAGGCAGTAAACCCTCATCTTCCTCAAACATCTTAAATGTCTGAGCAGGTAAAACGCTCAAAAATGTAGTAAATGGAAATTTTTTAACTAGTTTTTTCTTAAAGTCCTCGAGTTCTTCCTTGAGTTTTTCATTCTTTGTAGAAGCATCCTCAGTTATTTGAGGCATTGCTCCAGGAATCTTGCTAGGAGGAATATACGCTGATCCTGTGGCCATGGTATCGTTTAAACCCTGTGACTTCTTTTCCTGCATAGAAGTAAAATGAATTAATGCTATTTAAGGCTTACCAAAACAGTTAAAAACCCTATATTATCTAAAAAACTATGATGTCAAATGTAGATTTACAAAATCACTGGACAACAAAAAGCAGAGTTCTAACTCCAGATAGTCTATCGCGCCACGCTCTTAACAAGCTAGGGCGAAACGGAATAGTGGGTTTAGTTAATTATGGAGATAGAAGATATGAGGCATGTGCAGAACTAGCAGAGTCTTGTGGCCTAAGAAATGTAGGCAATGCATTAATTGGGATGAATGACCAAGTAATGATTGTCAAAGGAGAAGAAGTTCCAACTAGAGCAGGAGATTTACTTGTCATAGGAACAAGAAAAGGGACTCATTTAACTCCTAAAAGAAGCCTACACTATTCAGTAAGAGAAGCTAAAGACAATGGAGGAATTGTAGGAATAACAACTCCTTACTTTAGAAGCAATGTGGGAGAAATAATTGAATTCAAACCAGATCTGTGGGAATATGTAGATGCTGTAGAAGTACATAACGGAAATGTAGGAGCCTTGGCAAATCAAAAAGCAGAGGACTTATATTTTTTAGCCAGAGCTACTGGGAGGCCTATTGGTTGTCTTGCAAGTTCAGACGGGCATTCGTACGGGGAAGTTGGCACCAGTTATTCTGCAATAAGTTTTGTTGATTTAAGCTCTCTTAGTACTGACGAAGGCGTAGTAAATGCTCTAAAAGTAGGATTAAGAGATACTCAAATCAAAGATTTACATAAACAAAGAAATGTTTACGGACCAGCATTACATACTGCAATAATTGGTTCTATGATTGCATCTGAAAAACTCCCTAAAAAATTGCAAAATATATGGCCTGTTTCAGCCATCTTAAATAGAGGAGATTTAGCAGCGCTCCGCTAATCTTTTAAAGAGCAATATCTAAAACAATTCATGCCCCAAGCAGTTACCCATGTTCTAATTCCAATAATCTTATTGTCAATATTCAGACACATCTATCAAAAAAGAACAGGTAAAAAGTTTCATTTGCAATATGTCTTAATAGGAGGAATAGCAGGAGTCATTCCAGATTTAGACATCCCCATATTTTGGG
>CAYSGT010000013.1:4508-14324 GCA_964430805.1 Candidatus Woesearchaeota archaeon | reverse complement strand
GTTTAGAACAAATCCACAGAACATTTCTTCACAGTATATTTATTCCGCTAATTTTCCTAGTCTTAGCATTTATATCGAAACTCACAATAAAAAGGAGAGTAGGTAGAAACAAACTATCCATAACAATTATATTATTACTATGTGCATTAGGAAGTATCATACACTTAATCCTAGATGCAACATTAGCAGGTTATATCCAACCACTATACCCTTTCTCAAACATTTTAATTGGAACAGGTTTTCCATTTAACATTTTACCGGATCATATAGCAATGATCTTTCTAGCCACTGTAGACGGAGTTTTATTTATTCTTTGGATATTATATCTAGAAATAAAGCATAAAATCTCTGATTTCACATGAACATTCTTTTTTTATGCGCATCCAACATATTTAGGAGCCAGATGGCAGAAGCTTGGTGCAAGAAACTCTCGAAAAATTTCGCAGAAAGCGCTGCATTAATCAGCAATCAGGAAAAAATGCATCCTTTGGTGATAAGAGCAAGCAAAGAGTTTGAGCTGGATTTATCAAATCAATATTCAAAAATACTAACAGAAGACTTAATAAGAAATGCGGACATTATTGTATTAATGAGCAAAGATTTAAAGAGTTCCTTCTCCCATTATGAATCTCTTCTAAAACCAGCAGCAAAAATAGAATATTGGGACATTGCAGATGTAGTAGCAGGAGAAAGAGACATGCATCTTTACCCAAAATTTGTCAAAACATGTGCAATAATAAGAGACAAGGTAAAGAGTCTAGTGTTAAAGTATGGATAAAAAAGAAGAAATAGATGAAAATTATATCTGCGAAGCCTGCGGTTATCAGTTACAGCCCCTCAAATGCAAATTAGTCTGCAAAAGATGCGGTTATTTCCGGAGCTGCTCGGATTTATTTTAAAATCAAAAAATCGATGCACCACCACACACTAAAGTGTGTGGTTTGAATTGGTGCTCGATTTTTGGATGCAAGTAAATTCTTCTTGAAGGGAATTTACTGCACAGAAGTTTGTCATTGTAAACAAACTTCTTGCCTCAAAAATAAGATTTTTGAAGGCCATCAAGAATTTAATTGTCAGAATTCTTGAGGTGATCGAAGTTTCGAACACCCACTAAAGACTTCAACTTGTAAAAGTTGAATGTATTAGAGAATATCAGTTCTCTAAGGGGGTGATTCGTGTGAGAAACTATCGACATCATAAAAGTAGTCCTTATAAAGTCTTGATTCTATTCATTCTGTGGGTAAACAAAAATGTTTCGATTGTAAGAAGGAATTTGAGTCTAGTTCAAATGCAAGGTTCCCTAGAAAATACTGCCTTAAATGCAGTGCTAAAAAGAAAAAGCTCTGGGAAAACCAATGGAAAGTCAAGTTTGAAGACCTAGATGATTAAACAATTGTAGGAAAGATTGAGATTAATGGAAGCCGTTTAATGGCATTAAGGATTTAGTAACTTGACTTCGTCACTGTGGCTCGTCGATCAAGAGAGCTATTTTCAATGAAATGAATGCTCTATGTGTAAAACCATATTTAGTTTGAATCTGTCAAACTCAAGCTAGTAAGGATCCGTATCTCTCGTTGGATCTAGGACATCTGCCATTTTTAGTAATTCAGGTGCAGTAAATCTTGTAAAGGACTCTACTTCTCTTCTTACGAATGCTCCCTTTTCTCTATTATCTTCTATCGAAGGCCCCATGAAAATACAATTTCCATATAACTCTGAGGGAAATACCTGAATAGTTTGGAAGCCTATTCTAGGTAAGTGTTCTGCAGTACTAACGATTATCCCTGATTGAAATTCTCTTGGTAAAATAATCTCATTATATGCATTCATTGTGCAGTCAAAAGTAGTTCTGCCCCTATTTTCTTTTACTATTTCTGTTCTTACCCCTTTATTTCTTAGATAAGCTTCTATTACATCTGCTTGCGTTATTCCAGTCCTATCCACATATTCCAGATCCCTCTTTCCATTTCTTCCTGCCGGAATTACTGCTCCAACTTGAAATATTCCTCTTGTAAGCCTCTCAACAACGTAATCTAGCCTTCTTTGCAAATCTTTTCCAATACTGCCGTCTGGCATTAAAACATTACTGTGAAGTAAAAGAAAATCTCTTTCAAATCTTTCCATAAAAAATATGATTTTAATGCTTATTTAAACTTGACGGCGACTCTGGTTTTGCGCAAATTAGATAACTTTTTATAACATTCTATTTTGAGCTATTTATGAAAACCATTGCAGTGCATAATGGAAACTTTCAGGCAGATGATGTATTTGCCGTTTCTATTTTGCGTCTTCTTTATCCAGAAATTAAGATAATAAGGAGCAGAGACCAAAATATACTCAAAACTGCAGATATAAGGGCAGATGTTGGGGGAAAATATGATCCGCTCACAAATGATTTTGACCACCATCAAAAAGGAGGTGCTGGTCAAAGGGAAAACGGCATTCCTTATTCTTCTGCAGGGCTAGTATGGAAACATTATGGAAGAAAGCTAGTTAGTTCTGATGAAGTTTTCGATTATATAGACAAGAATATTATTCAATGGATTGATGCTGAGGATAATGGGTTAGATACTTTTGAAGTTAAACATTTAGAGCCATTTACAATAGCTGATTTGATTCGCGACCTCAACCCTTATTGGCCAAATAGAAATGACAAATTGTATGACTTAAATTTTGAAAAGGCAGTACAAATTATTACCCAGCTGTTAAAGCAAAAAATAGGTAGAGCTGAAGGGGTGGTTAAGGCAGGGAGAATAGTAAGAAAGAAAATTAAGGAATGTAAGAAAGAATATCTTATGCTTGACGATAGCATCCCTTGGAAAGAGATAGTTGTAACAGAATCTAATTTGCAATATGTTGTTCTGCCAGATTCATTAGGAGATACTTGGATGGTTTATTCGGTGCCTGTTTCTCTAACTAGTTTTTCAAATAGAAAAGATTTACCTATGGCCTGGGCAGGCCTTACAAATGAGTCTTTGCAAAAAGTTACTGGAGTAAAAGACGCGACATTTTGCCATAACAACTTATTTGTTGCTATAGCAAAATCTAAAGAAGGAGCTATTAAACTTGTGGAACTTGCTTTACAGAATAAAAATGGATGAAAAAGAGATGGGTATTTTTGTTAATTATTTTGCTAAAGTTATGGTTGTAGACATTAAGCTTTATGATACTCTTAATTTAGGGGATAGGTTACATTTCAAAGGAGCAAATACAGATTTTGTTCAGGATGTTGATAGTATGGAGACCAAAGGACAGAAGTTAGAAGTAGGTATGCAGGGACAGACTGTAGGAATTAAAGTTAAAGAAAGAGTAAGAAAAAATGATAAAATTTATTTGGTTGAACATTAACTTGTGCAAATGTATAAAAAGGGATTTTTTCTTTACATATTATGGGTAGAAAAGGTATTAGAATAACTTATTGGATTTTAACTGTTCTTTTTGCTGCATTTATGCTTTTCAGTGGAATATCTGAACTTATGGGCACTCCCTCTGGAAATGAGCTTTTAATTCATCTTGGATATCCGCTTTATCTTAATCTTATTCTAGGAGTTGCTAAAATACTTGGAAGTGTTGCAATACTACAGACAAAGTGGTATGCAATTAAGGAGTGGGCTTATGCGGGATTTACCTTCGATATAATTGGAGCTTCACTATCCTTTGCTTTAGTTGGCGATGGTTTTGGCGCTGCATTTATGCCCTTAATATTTTTAGCCGTAATGTTTGTTTCCTACGGGATGTGGAAGAAACTGAATTAAATTGGGTTATTCTATAAAGAATAAAAATTTTTCAAGTAAGCTATTTTGAATTTCTATTAGTCTATTATTTTAACGTTGCTGTGAGTTGCATCAACTTCAACAAACATACCATCTTTTAAAATTTTTGTTGCTATTCTAGTTCCTACAACGCAGGGAATATTTAGTTCTCGTGAAACAATTGCTGCGTGACATGTCAGACCTCCCATATCTGTGACAATGGCAGCCGCTTTTTTCATTGCTGGAACAAGGTCTGGCGTTGTCATAACAGAAACTAGAATATCTCCCTTATTTACTTTGTCTATTTCTTTCGTCAGGTTAACTATTTTAACTATTCCTTTTACTCTACCAGGGCAAGCGCAAGAACCGTTTAATATAGATGTGCTTTTATTTTCTTGTTTATCAAAGACTAGTTTTGAGAGATGGTTTTTTGCTTCTTGACCTTCTAACATCAAATCTTCCTCGTATTTTCCAGTAGATTCACAAAGGCTAAACTTTTGTCGCTCTCTTAACTTCAATATAAGTTCTTGATCTCCGCTTAATAATAGCTCAAATTCGTGAGGATAACAATATCTAGTGTCATTTATTGGGATATGTAGATTTCTCTCTATCTGTTTGAAAAGCAACTCCATTTTTGACAGAAATTTATACATTGCGTCTTTTCGATAAGCTTTAGCTAGGACAAATCCTTTTGCAACTTCAAATATTTTCTTAGTTTTATCATCAAATTCAAGATTATTCATAATTCTTTCTTGCTCTTTAATTAATTCTTCCTTCTTTACAATCTCTTTTTTTAGTAGCTTATTGGGATCTTCTTTTTGTTTTACGAAACTTGATAAAATATTCACAAAATATTTTTCATCCCAGTTGGGACCCAGATAACAATACCCAAGCCATCCAAACTCCTTAATATGGTTTTTCAATTTTTCAGATAGCTCTGTTTTAGCTATTTTTATTAAAATATTTCTAGGTTCATAATCTTCAAATATTTTTTCGAATTTTATATCTGATTTGATAATTTTAAATAAATTAAGGAGAGATTCATACTCTTTTTGAGCGAAACTGCCTTCTATGGGAGTCGTAAGTTTGCTAAATATCTCATTTACTTTTAAAAGTGATTTCTTAAAATCTATTTTTTTTCTTAATAAGTCTAATAAATGATTTGTGAATAGCATCTGGGGCATGTCGCTCGAATTGTGAACCCAGCCAGAAATATGAGTTTTCTCATAGGATTCATAGTATTTATTCATAAATTCTGCTAATTGTTTATTTGAACTGGTTGCATAGTCCATTTTTTCTATTTCGTCAGCGATTTTTATTAGATTATTGCTCTTTTTTATGACCTCATTATTGTCCTCGATTCCAAACTGTGGATTTTCAATGATTTTTGAGACTATTTCCTTAGACAGGTCTTCAAATTCTTTCTTTGGAAGGTATAATGTTCCTCCATGACCTTCATATACAATCAACGATTTAGAAATCTGGGATTTTAGACCTTTTTCTTTTAGGTGTTTTGAGACATTTTCGATATTTAGGTAATCACTAGCTATATAGGGGAACATAACTGGGGCTTCTTCGAATATAAAATAGCAGTTAGAAAATAGCGGTGACTTTTTGAAAATTTCTAAAAGCCCCTTATAAAATGGGTGTTCTTTATTTATCTGGTATTTATTTGGATCCATACTTCTTATTATCAATCTAAATTCATGAAGTTTTGATAATTCCCTATGGATTCCTGCAACATCTAATCCAGTTTTCTTAGATAATTCTGTAAGGCTAAGAGCTGTTTTGCTGTCTTCGATTAAATTCTTTAATATCTCTGCTCTGGTTTCTGAACCAAATAATCCTGCATAAATTCCTTCAAGATTACCTTTATCTTGACTATTTGTCATAACGGACTGACAATTTGTCAGTATTTAAGCTTTCTGGACTGTTTTGTTTATTTTACATTTAATTAAGGCTAGTTGAAATTTATATTAGCGGACAATTACCAAAAGGTTTTTGTGATTAGCCTCTTCTAATTCTTACTAATCACAATAATAGTTAAAAAGCTATTTTTTAGATTGTTTTTATGGGATTAAACCTTTGGGAAGATACTGATGATTATATTGCTAAAAGAGCACAAGCTGAAAGAGACCTTGGAGTAGTAAGACAAATACTTTTTCATGAAGATGATGGTCGAAGAAGAAGCGTCGCTTATAGAGGATGTGTTCAAACCATGCAATTTGACTATAATGGAGAACCTGAAGTTTTATTTCACTTTGAGCTATCTGAACAGGATAAGACGGATAAAACTAAAGTAGGCAGTAAAAGAGTGAGAGAAGTTGCATTACAGCAGGGGTCTAACGGTTGGTGGAGTTTAGACGAAGCCCATTTATTTGCTTACGAAGGTGGAACTATTTTGGCGCAGGCTTTATTCGATTTAGGTTTTGAACCAAAAAAAAGAGGAAGAGTAAGTAAATTAGAGAAAGGAGCAATCCCTCCTAGAGTAAATTATGATAGCCCAAGAGAGGCTATGACCTTTGTAGACAGAGGAATTATGGGAAGAGAATCAGATTACATAAGATTTGGGTCTACTTCTCCTGTTGAAGGTTTATCTGGAGAATATGATATTAGAGTAAATAATAATGGAAGGTTATTTTTTGCTTTGCAACCTTATCCTACTGGAATTGCTCCTGAAAAATATTATGGATTTACTCGCGGACAAGTAGCAGAACAGCAAAAAGATTTTTCGATTGTAGCAAATAATGTTAAATTAGAGAACCGTCGCGCAGTAATAGTTAAAATTTTGACTGCCAAAGGCTCTTTTGATTCTGGCTTATTGATTAATTCTCGTTTATCTGGAAGAGAAATGAATAAAGCTTTTGAGGCCATAGGGTTACGCTCAGTTGTAAGCAGGGCTTAATTAGTAGAATAATCTTTTCCAATGTCTTCTGGTTGTATGTCTCCTCTTAATATTGCCATTGCCATTACGGGATTTCTTTCAATAAGTCTAAATGATATGCCTATTCCAGGTTGTATTAGTTCTCTGTAGCTATCTGGAACTGCCAAATTAAGATAAACTCCTGTTTCTCCTTCGAATCTATCTGCTACTTCATTATTTAATAAGGGATGATGAGAAGTAACTGTTAACATAGTATTATGGCCCCCTCCAGAAACAATTCTATCTATCTGTTGAGAGACCATTAGTAGATAATTTTGGGGATGTTCTTGAAATGTTGCATATCTTACAGTATTTCCTAGCAACATCCCTGCTTTTGTTAGTTTTATCGCGCATCTTTTTACAGCTTCTTCTAATGAGAAGTCAAATCTTCCTAGTCTTACTAAGGTTTTAGGTTCTGGACTCTCCATGTTATTATAAGAATATCTTTTTGATCCGTATAAAAACCTATTTGTAGCTTTTCGATTAAGTTTAAATATCATATTTTTTTACAATGATTGTGAAAAAGATATTTATCGCTTTAATTGTTGTTGCAGCTGCAATTGCATTTGTTTACTTTTTGAGGGTTTCAGTAGCTGCAAATGTTCCTTTAGACTTAGATGGCTCTTCTAAACTAAATTTTATAGATTTATCTTCCCATAATAAAGAGGCAGATTGTTGGGTTGCATATAGTGGAAAGGTTTATGACTTGACTTCATGGCTTCCTAGGCATCCTGGTAGTGCGGCTGCTATCGCTCCTTATTGCGGGACTAGCGAGGAATTTAGCGAGGCATTTACTAAGCAGCATGGAACAACTAAAGTTGGAATGTTAATGAAAGTAGGAACTTTAATGGGAGACTTTGAAGTTAGGGGACAAATTTAAATGCATTCTAAAGATTTAGCTCCACTTATTTTGAGAATTTCCCTTGCACTTGTTTTTCTTTACTTTGGTATCTCTCAAAATCTTGACCCCGGTGCATGGAGCGGATTTGTACCTGAAAGTATGAAGACTTCAGGGATTACCGCAAATAATCTGGTGATATTGAACGGATTTATTGAAATTGTACTCGGAATATTTCTATTGATTGGGCTTTATGTTAGATTTGCTTCATTAGTTTTGTCGATTCATTTATTTGTAATTGCATTTTCAATTGGATTTAGTCCACTTGGTGTGCGAGATTTTGGGCTCGCTTTTGCGACTCTTGCATTGTTTTTTAATGGTTATGATAAATATACTTTAGATTATAAGCTTGAGAAGAAGACCAGTGCATAAATCTATTTAAATAAAAGATATTAATTTTTTGATGCCTTTTACATTTGATTCTGGAAGAAGAGATTCATGTTCTCACTGTGATAATGACGATTGAATAATTTTTTAAATTTGAGTTATGAATGATATTTATGCAATCTGGGCGAAAAAACAAAGTTTATACAGCTTTTAGAACAATCTCTAATCCTCAGGCTATAGATCTTTTGAGTGAATTTAGAGGGCTTAGTAGAAATGCTTTCGGAACACTGCCTAGGGGATATTGTGATAGGGACTTAAAGTATGATTTATCTTTGGCTAATGTTTACCTTGCAATACTAGAAAGAGCTATGGAGAGGAGATTTAAATATTCTAGCAGTGCTACTCCTCTTCGCGACCCTGAGGCAGATTTTTTCCCTCAAATGCATGTTGTTGATGGCAAATTTGAAAGAGAAATATTTGTCCCATTGATAGAATCTCTAGATTTATCCCAAGCAGGTTCTTTAGATAAAAAATTAATACGTGGACGAAGAGACCTGACAGAAGAAATGCAAGTTCTTCAAAGGTATGGAATTCAACCTTTGATCTTAGATGATCGTGTATGGGTCTTTCACCATTTAGACTTTAGGCTGGCTGTATATTCCGTAATTCCTCAAGTTATGATGGGAAGAAAAACTTCTCAATATCATTTACTTAGTTAGATTTTGTATTTTTTCTACTAAGTCTGGCTGGATGTAATGGTGAATTGTTACTGTGAAGCTGTCTTTCCATTCGCTTGTTTTTTTATCAAATCTTTTATGGCCTAGTTTTTCTGCAATTGAGTTGAATAAATAATTTATTTCTTGTTTTGTAGCCACTTTGTGGGTTTTGATGAAAGACTTTGCTTGTTCTGTGGCATAATATGACCTTACTATATGCGGATAGAACTTTTCACCGCAATAAGTTTGGAACGCTTTCATAAAATAAGTATCTTTTAATGGATGTTTTTGATCGTCTGCAAAGATAAAATCTGAATTTTTTAGCGGATTTAACTTTTCTTTTAGTCTTTTAATGTAACTTTGTGGAAATTCTTCAGCTATTTTCATAGGCACCCCGCTTTTTGCAATGTAGTTAAACTCTACTTTGTTTTTTTCTAGAGTTATGTCTTTTTTCTTTAATGTGGTAAGACCTTTATGTCCGTTATGTTTATAATAGGTTTCATTTCCAACCCTCATACAGGTTTTTATAAGAGTGTAAAGAGGAAGTGCGTAAGTGTCATCTTTGTTTTGTAATGCTTTCATTATAGTTTTTTCTAACAATTCGTATTTTTTCTCAAAAAGTTCTACTTTTTTGTATTTGTTTTTTATTGAATTTTTTCTTTTTTCTACTGTATAAAGATATGCATACTTCCCATTAGGGTTTTGGTAGATTACATCCCAGTGGTCATGGGACGATTCATCATGAATTGTGAGATCTTTTGCTAGTAATGAATATGCTTTATCTAATTTCTCTCCATTGGGGAGAATGTTTAGTCTTGCACCTTGTACATTGCCATCTGGAGATAATTGGCCTTTGAGAAACTTGGGATTTTTTTGGTCTATTAATTCTTTAAATAGGTTGTGCGATTTGAAGAGAGAGATTATTTTTAGAGCTTCTGGGAATTCTTTGTTTGAGATTTCCCATTTTTTGTTTTGGCATTCATAGGTTTTGAGATCTTTACCTATGCGGATTGTGCCCGTTGCTGTATCACCCACCATAGTTATTAGTGGCATTTATCGTATTTAATTGTTATTCTACATATACTAAATCTTTTTATAGCTTCTTTGTTTTTTTTAATTATGGATGCACGTTACGTTATTCTTGCTGATTCTGGAAGTCCTGGATATGATTTTGCTCGTGCTATTCATGAAGATTTATCT
>CAYSGT010000013.1:4119-4498 GCA_964430805.1 Candidatus Woesearchaeota archaeon | reverse complement strand
TGTCTAAGCGCAGTGGAGCATTTGAACTCGGAGGAATAAAAGTTAAGGAATTTCGAGATGGTGAAAGAAAACCAAAAATATTAGCCAATGTAAGAGGAAGAGATTGTTATTTTATTCATGATTCAAATAAAAGCCCCCCTGTCTGGTTTATGGATTTGTGTTTGATTAATAATGCCCTTAGTAAATCTTCTGCTAACAAGATTATAGATGTTTTACCCTATCATAGATTTGCAAGACAAGATAGAAAGGATGAATCGCGAACCTCTATAAGCGCCGCAGTTATTGCTCGTGTAGTCGATATTTATGCTCAGGGGGTTTTGACTCTTGATGTGCATAATCCCGCAATTGATGGTTTTTATGAAGCCCGTTTTGATAATTT
>CAYSGT010000013.1:0-4109 GCA_964430805.1 Candidatus Woesearchaeota archaeon | reverse complement strand
AAGTGCATTAAGCCATTTTTTGAAAAAGATTTGAGTAATTTAGTTATTATGAGCCCTGATGCTGGCGGAGGTCCACGCGCGCAGTCCTTTGCCAAGCGCTTAGGTGTTGATCAAGTTGTCATAGGTTATAAGACCAGGAGTAAGAATGGAGATATTGAAGGACTTAATATTGCAGGAGAAGTTAATGAAAGAGATATTTTAATTGTGGATGATATTGTAGATTCTGGCGGAACTCTAGTTAAAGCTTGCGAAGCTGCTCGTAAATTAGGGGCTAGAAGAATTTATGGATATGCTCCGCATGGACTATTTACTAAAGGAGTTTCAGAAGTTGTTTCTTGTTTTGACCGCTTTTGGGTAGGAGATACATTAAATCAGAAACCTTCCGATAAATTAGGGGTTATTTCATTTGCTCCGCTTTTTGCCGATGCTTTGTATAGAATGACTAATGGTTTGAGTTTGAGTGAGTTGTTTGACTGATGACCCTTCATTCCATATTTTTTTATTATTTAGGTTTATTTACATTATTCTTTTTCTCTTAATAGGTTATACCCAATTAGACGGATTGTGTTTCCGGTTTTTCTAACTGTGTATTAGAGATTTAGGATACAAAAGGTAACACAATTATCCTAAACCTCTATAACTAGGCTCTTACGTGCCTCTGTCTTTGAGGCTTGACTTTAAAAAGGTCATTTTATTGGTTTAAGTATGGATAATGAATTTGGTAAACTGGGTTTAAGCGCCGGAATGCTTAAAGTACTTTCTGATTCGGGAATTGACTCTCCTACAGATATTCAGGCAAAAGCTATACCTCTTGTTTTAGCTGGAAGAGATGTGCTTGGAAGTTCTGCTACTGGAAGCGGAAAAACAATTGCATTTGGGACTCCAATAATTGAGAGACTTGATGCCGGGAATGGGATTCAAACTCTTATTTTAGCCCCTACTCGTGAGCTTGCAGAGCAGGTTGGGAAAACTTTAGAGAAATATTCTAAGCATGCTGGACTTCGCGTTGTTGAAATATATGGAGGAGTCTCGATAGTCCCTCAGAAACATGATTTACGAAGTGCAGACATTGTTGTTGGAACTCCTGGAAGAATTCTTGATCATTTGAGAAACGACTCTCTTGATTTAAGTAAGATTAGGTTCTTAGTTTTAGACGAGGCAGATAGAATGTTAGACATGGGGTTTATAGATGATGTTGTAACTATAATCAATAAATGTCCAAAAGAAAGACAAACCCTATTATTTTCTGCTACTATTTCTTCGGATATTTCCCGTATTGCCAAACATTATATGAACGAACCAGTTTTAGTTGAATCAGAGTCTCAAGTAGACCCCGCTAAACTTCATCAAATTTATTATGATACTCCTTCTAATCTGAAGTTTTCTTTGCTTGTACATTTGTTAAAAGAAGAACGGAAAGGACTCGTTATGGTCTTTTGCAATACTCGCCGAAATGCAGATTATGTTGTCCACAATTTAGAAAGAAATGGGATTGATGCAATTGCAATTCACGGGGGGCTCGCACAGAATAAAAGAAGCAGAGTTATGGAAGAGTTTCATTCTTCCAAGGCTTTGATTTTAGTTTGCACAGATGTTGCTGCTAGGGGTTTAGATATAAAAAATGTTTCTCATATTTACAATTTTGATGTTCCTAAGACGAGTACGGAATATATTCATAGAATTGGTAGAACAGCTAGGGCTGGAAAAGAAGGAATTGCTATAACAATTGTTTCACAAAGAGATTATGATAGTTTCAGAAATGTTTTGAGAGATCCTGCAATCACAATAAAACAAGTACCTATGCCTGAGATCCAATCAATTCCTGTAAGATTCAGAGAAGAGACTAGCGATAGGGATAATAGGGGAAGATTGACATTTGGCGGTCGAGGGCGTTTTAGTGGTTCTCGTGAACGTACAGATCGAGGAAGCAGTTATGGCGGACGTGGAAGAAGCTTTGGAGGGAGAGGAGATTCCCGTGGTGGCAGGGGTGGAGGAGGCTCAAGAGATTCTAGAGGTGGCGGGCGAAGCTTTGGAGATCGAGGAAGATCAAGTTCTAGAAGATATTGATTAAGATCTTAGATTTCAGTTTTACATCTAATTTTTGAAGACATTAGACTTAAATATCTCCAAAAATTGATGGATACATGCTTGACATTAAGTTCTTACGTGAACATTCTGATAAAGTTAAAGAGAATATTAAGAAGAAGTTTAGAAATGATAGATTAAAATTGGTTGATGAAGCTCTTTTGAAAGATAAAAAGTGGCGTGAGTTAAAGGGGGAAGTTGATAATCTGCGTGCTGAACGTAATAAAATCTCTAAAGAAATTGCTGATGCTAAGAAAGCAGGGAAAGATACCAAGAAGTTATTGAAAGAAGCTGGAGAAATACCTGATAAAATTGATGGTTTAGAGAAAAAGATGTATTCTCTTGAGGAAGAGTTAGCCGAAATATTGGGAAAAATTCCAAATATGATGCACGAGTCTGTTGCAATTGGAAAAGATGATGGTGAAAACGTAACAATCAGGAAGATTGGAAAACCTAAAGAGTTCGATTTTGAAATAAAAAATCATGCTGAAGTGGCAGAGAAATTAGGAATTGCTGATTTTGACGCATCTGCTAAGACTTCTGGAAATGGATTCTATTATATTGAGGGAGATTTAGCACTTCTTAGTCAAGCAGTAATACGTTTTGCTATTGATAAAATGGTATCTAAAGGATTTAATTATATTGAGACTCCTTTAATGCTTCGCGGAGAAGTTATAAACAAAGTTACTGATCTTCATGACCAAAAGAATATGATTTATAAAATTGAGGATGAAAATCTTTATTTGATTGGAACTAGTGAACACTCCATGATTGGAAGATATATAGATACTATTTTAACTGAAAAACAATTGCCTATGAAACAGTGCTCTTATTCTATGTGTTTTAGAAAGGAAATAGGATCACACGGAATTGATGAAAAGGGGATTTATAGAAATCACCAATTTAACAAGGTAGAAATGGTTGTTATTTGCAAGCCAGAAGATTCAATGAGGTATTTTGAAGAATTGCAAGGCATTACTGTGGAAATATTCAAGGATTTAGAGATACCTATCCGCATCTTGGGAATTTGTTCTGGAGATTTAGGAGATTTGAAGCATATACAGGTTGACATTGAAGCATGGTCTCCTCGTAAAAAAAGTTATTTTGAGGTTGGTTCGTGTTCTAATTTAACGGATGCCCAAGCTCGTAAGCTTAAGATTAGAGTGGATAATGGCAAGGGAGAAAAATATGTACCCCATACCTTGAATAATACTGCTATTACTACTTCACGCGCAATGGTAGCAATTTTAGAAAATTACCAGCAAAAAGATGGAACTGTAAAGATTCCGGAAGTTCTCTTGCCTTATATGCATGGGAAGAAAGTAATAGGTAGTTCTGGGAAAAAGTAATTATGGTTAGCTACCATTTAGCTATTAAAGAAACTCATAAGATTGGAAAAGGATTAATTGCTACTCGGGATATAAAGAAAGGTGAACTTTTATTTGATTGGACAGGGGGAAGAGTATATTCTGCGGATAAGGCTAGCGATTTACCTAAAGAAGTAGCTGAGCATGCTATCCAATTTGAAGAGCATAAATGGATGGATACAACTAGATTTGGTAGGTACTTTAATCATTCATGTGAGCCTAATTGTGGTTTCAAGGGCAAATTTCAAATTGTAGCTATGAATGGCATAAAGAAAGGAGAGTGGCTTACATTTGATTACGAAATGACTGAAGAGAGTGACTGGATAATGGAATGCTATTGCGGCACTACCTCTTGTAGAAAGATTATTGGATCTTACAAGAATATGCCTTTGGAAGTAAGAAAGAAATACAAAGGTTATATTTCAGATTGGTTGGTAATGAAATAGTAAAGAAAAATATTATATTATATAGTATTGAGGGTTATTATAATTTAATCGCAAAATGGACGAAAACAGAATGATTTGATTTTCCACTATATCTTGCCATAGAATTCTTCTCTAAATCTTTCATAAATAACTGATGTATCCGGGCATAATCTGCTTTTCGTAAATAAATCATCTATTTCTTCCTTAGTCATCCAACCCTTCCATTGAAATT